>JABMNS010000186.1 GCA_013204445.1 Sphingomonadales bacterium | reverse complement strand
GTGCCGATATGCGGCAGGCCCGAGGGACCATAGCCGGTTTCAAACAGCATAGGCTCGCCGCCTGGCTTGGGTGCAGGCGCACCGCGCTCGCCACGATAGCGTTTGAGCAGCTTGCGGGCTTCCTCAAATGGCCAAGCTTTGGAATTCTCTGCTGCTTCACGATAGTCGGTCACGAAATTGTCCTGTTTTTCTGCCTATGTTGCGCAAATAGTGGCCTTAGCCTGTATAGCAAGTTAGAAGAGGACAAAATCAGGAGAATGGTGATGACACTATTGATCGCAGGCGTGCTTCTCTGGAGCATCGTCCACCTAATGAAATCGGTTACACCGGAACTCCGTGGCGCGATTCATGGCGCGATTGGCGAAGGGCCGCATAAAGGCCTGGCCGCATTGCTGCTGCTCACGTCTGTTGGATTGATAATCTATGGCTGGCGCACGACTCCGGCAGAATTTGTCTACGACCCGCCCAGCTGGGGCCGCCATCTCAATATGTTGCTCGTATTTTTCGCCCTCTATCTGATTGGCGTGGCACAGGGAAAATCAAGGGTTAAACAGTGGATCCGGCATCCAATGCTAACTGGTGTGCTCATCTGGAGTGCCGGGCATTTGGTTGCCAATGGCGACAATAAGTCTCTGATCCTGTTTGGCGGCCTTGGCCTCTGGGCGCTGATCTCTATCTTTACCGTGTCTCGCAATGAAGGCGCCTGGGTGAAAACGGCCGAAGTGGCAACCCCAGGCCGGGAGGTGATCAGCGTCGTCATCGCGCTCGTCCTTTATGCGGTTTTGTTCGGAGCCCATCGCTTCATTGCCGGGGTCGCGCTCGTCGGTCCGCACGCGCCCTGACATAGCCGCGATAATCTTGACCGATAGCTCCCTCCCCTATCCCGCGCTTCACGCCAGCCACAGTGGCATCTGGATCTGCTCAATCGATGGCGAAACCCGCGCGATTGGCAAGGGCGAGGCTATTGGCCGTGTCGCAGAAACACCGCATATCCTGCTCAATGCACCGCTGCTGGGTCAGCGACTCGGCTATCCTGATCTGTCCGGTCTCGACCTGCTGGAGCTATTCGCCTTCATCCATCCCGCACAGTTCATTGTCCCTACGCCGGCTGGCCTCGCCAAGACACTCGGCCTGAACCCGCCGGATCAGGAGGCCGATATTGCCAGTCTCTATCGGCAGGCTGCACGCCTGCTGCTGGAAGGATTGGAAGCACCTTTTTGGAAAGAGCGGGAAGGCGCTTGGAGCAGCGCACAGGCGCTCTACCGGCTGCGCTGGTCATGGGCGCAGGAAGTCGGACGAAAACTGGAAAAGCCGGTCGAAGCGGAACGCTGGCTCTTTGCCAAATTGTCGGAATGGGAGGAAGAGCCGCCGCGTCCGGCGCCCCAATCGATCACCATGGACATGGAAGATACGCTCGCCACACTCGATGCCCTGACCGGTGAAGGCGCAGAGGACCGCAAAGGGCAGAAAAATTATGCCGCCGCCGTTACCCAGATATTCAATCCGCGCCGAATCAAGGGTGCCCCCAATATGTTGCTGGCAGAAGCGGGCACCGGGATTGGGAAGACGCTCGGTTATCTGGCGCCCGCTTCCTTATGGTCGCGCCAGGCCGGCGGCACCGTGTGGATTTCGACCTTTACCAAAGCTCTGCAACGCCAGCTCGACCGGGAAACCCGGCGCATCTATCCGGACGAAGAGACATTTCGCAAGAAAGTCGTCGTGCGCAAAGGGCGCGAAAATTATCTCTGCCTGCTCAATCTGGAAGATGCGCTGCAGGGCGGTTTTGCTGGCCGGGCGGCGATCCTTGCCCATCTGGTCGCGCGCTGGGCCGCCTACAGCAAGGACGGCGATATGGTTGGCGGTGATCTGCCCGGATGGCTCACCACCCTGTTCCGTCGCAATGGCGCCACAGCACTGACCGACCGCCGCGGGGAATGCGTCTATGCCGGCTGCCCGCATTATCGCAAATGTTTCATCGAGAAAGCGGCGCGCGCCAGCCAGCAAGCCGATATCGTCATCGCCAATCACGCACTGGTCATGGTCAACGCCGCCCGTGGACGCGAACAGCAGAACCGGCCGACAAGGCTGATCTTTGACGAAGGCCATCATCTGTTTGATGCCGCCGATTCGATGTTTGCCGCACGGCTGTCCGGGCAGGAGACGATAGAGATCCGGCGCTGGGTGATCGGGCCGGAAACAAAAAATCGTGGCCGCCGTCGCGGACTTGCCGCGCGCCTCGCCGACCTTGCATCCTATGACGAAGAAGGCGGCCGTGCGATCGAAAGCGCCCGTCATGCGGCGGAAGCGATGCCCGGTGATGGCTGGCTCCAGCGGATCGGCGAAGGCGAACCTTCTGGTCCGATTGAAGCCCTGCTGCACCAGGTCCGCGCGATGGTTTTTGCTCGCGATGAAAGCCAGAGCGCCGATGCCGGCTATGGCCTGGAAACCGAACTGACCGATGTCGAAGGCCCGATGATCGACGCGGTGGCCAATGCGGCAAAGGCGATGGATGCGCTGCTTAAACCGCTGGTTCGTCTCGGCCAGCGGATAGAACATCTGATCGAGGAAGGCCCCGACTGGATGGACGCACAGGCCCGCGCCCGGATGGAAGGCGCCTTGTCGAGCCTCGGCTGGCGCCGCGATACCCTGTCAGGCTGGCTCTCGCTGCTGTCGCGCATCGGCGGACCGGCCGACCCCGATTTCGTCGACTGGCTGATGATCGACCGCTATGAAGGCCGCGAATATGATGTCGGGATTTGCCGTCACTGGCTCGATCCGACCATCCCGGTCACCGAAGTCGTAACCAAACCTGCCCATGGCGTGATGATCACATCAGCGACGTTGAAAGGCGGCGGCGGTTGGGATACTGCCCGGGCACGCAGCGGCTCGGTGCACCTCGAACATGCGCCGCAGGAATTCGAAGTCGCCAGCCCGTTCGACTATTCCAATCCGGCCAAGGTCATCATCGTCACCGATGTGAAGCGCGGCGACATGGCGGGACTGGCGGGCGCCTATGCCCAGC
>JABMNS010000185.1 GCA_013204445.1 Sphingomonadales bacterium | reverse complement strand
GCCGGCTTTGGTGGAGGCGGCGGCAGCTTTGGCGGCGGCGGCGCGTCAGTGGGCGGGTGATGAGCAAGGTGAACCAATTTAAACCGGACGATCACAAAATCGTAACTTCCGCAGTTTCGCAGGCAGAGAAGTCGACCGATGGTGAAATCGTGACCATCGTGACCAGCGAGTCCGATCATTATGGCGACGTCGCATGGGCCATATCAGGACTGGTCGCGCTTACCGCATTGCTGGTGGTCAGCCTGTTCCCGGACATATATCTGAATATCATCGACTGGTTGGCCGGTGGCTGGAGCGGAATGACCGCCCTGCCCTATTGGACTCTATTTGCTTTCTCCGCGATGAAATTTTTTGGCATCAGGCTGATTCTGATCTGGAAGCCGTTGCTGTTCATCCTGATCCCGCCACCGATAAAAAAAGCTCGCGTGCGCAAGCGGGCGGTGTCTTTATTCCGGGTTACCACAGACCATCGGACAGTCGGAAGAACCGGCATATTGCTCTATCTGTCAATGCACGAACATCGCGCGGAAATCGTTGCCGACGAAGCCATTGTCGCAAAAGTGGAGCCATCGATATGGGGCGACGCGATGATTGGTTTGATCGATTTGGTGCGCGCTGGCACACCGGGCAAAGGCATGGCTGAAGCGGTTCGACAGATGGGCATTGTCCTGACTGAACATTTCCCCAAAACCGATCAGAACCCGAATGAGCTGCCCGACAGGTTAATCGAACTTTGACATTCCGCTCGCCCTGAGCTTGTCGAAGTGTTATTTTTGCGGCAGTTCTTATTTCGGTAGGCTCAGCACGAACGGGGTAGAAATGTCCGAAAATATCGAGATCATGTGGGAAGGCCGTTTCATCACGGCCAAGCGCGAAGGAGAATGGGAATATGTCTCGCGCAGTCGCGGCATCAGGGCTGCGGTCATTCTTGCGATTGATGCAGGACATGTGCTGCTGGTCGAGCAATATCGCGTTCCACTGGGCAAGAATTGTATTGAACTCCCGGCCGGACTGGTTGGTGACCATGACGATAATAACGATGAAGACAGCGCGATAGCGGCGGCCCGAGAATTGGAAGAGGAAACCGGTTATCGTGCAGAGACCATGAAAGATTGCGGCGAGTTTTATTCGTCGCCCGGGATGGTGTCAGAAAGCTTCTCGCTGTTCAAGGCCGGTGGGCTAGTCAAAGTCAGCGAAGGCGGAGGAACTGGCGGAGAGAATATCACCGTCCATCGGGTCGCGCTGGCCGAACTGGACAATTTTGTCGAAAAGAGGCGCCGCGAAGGTGCCGGGATCGATGTAAAGCTGCTCTTGTTGCTTCAACTAGGCTGAATATGTTCACCTGCGCAGGCAGCTGTCCATCTCCCGACATCCGAGCACGGCTCAATTGATGACTGTTGTTGCCATTGCCGGACAAGGGCGCCCATCCAACTTATGGTAAGCATGGCAAGATTAGCAGATGACTTCCTGCATTCGCAGGACCACAGCTACCGAAAATTGTCAGCGTAAGCCTGAATTTTCAGAGTCTTATGCGGCGTTGGTATGACAGAATAAGCGATAGCATGTTTGTCGGCATAAACCTTTGCCGCATCACAGGAAGCAAAGGTCAGCTCTACCTGACGCTGGGTATCACCAGACCCTGCCCAGCCTGTTAGCGGATCGGGCTTCCGCGCTTCCGCCGGTTCAAATTCGAGCACCCATTTATCGGTCAGGGCCCTGCCGGACTGCATTGCATTTCTAGGATTTTGATAAATTCGTGCGGCCATTTTCTGTTCCTGTCTTGAACCGGCTCAATAAGAGCGGGAGATGGCAAATTCAACCGCTTCGGTCATCGCATCTTTCGCTTTTCCGGATGCAAAAATTCCCAGCGCATCGATTGCCCGTTGGCCATAGTGCCGAGCCCTCGACATCGTATCATTTATCGCGCCGGTCGAGCGAAGCAAGCCTGTTGCCCGAGCGAGATCGTCATCTGAGGATTTATGCCCGATGATCGCATCTTTCCAAAATTTACGGTCTTGCTCGCTGCCCCGCGCATAGGCCAAAATGACCGGCAACGTGACCTTTCCTTCGCGGAAATCATCACCGGCATCCTTGCCCATTGTTTCGCGATCGGAAGAATAATCAATCGCGTCATCGACCAGTTGAAACGCAATACCAAGATTGCGGCCATAGCTGTCCAGCGCCAGTTCAATTTCTTCATCACATTCCGCAACCACTGCGGATATCCGGCTGGCGGCTGCGAACAAAGCTGCTGTTTTAGCGCCAATGATATCAAGATAGCGATCTTCATTGGTCTCGATCTTGCGCTGCGCGGTCAGTTGATTGACTTCTCCTTCGGCAATCACAGCGGAAGCATTGGACAGAATTTTCAATATTTTCAGGGAGCCATCCTCGACCATCAGCTCGAACGACCGGCTAAACAGAAAGTCGCCGACCAAGACGGTTGCCGGATTGCCGAAGATGAGATTGGCAGCGGTTTTCCCGCGACGCAAATCCGAACCATCGACAACATCATCATGCAGCAAGGTGGCGGTGTGGATAAATTCCACCGCGGCGGCCAGTTTGAAATGGCGATCGCCCGGATATCCGATCAGCTTCGCCGCTGCCAGGGTCATCATCGGACGCATGCGCTTGCCCCCGCCAGCGATAAGATGTCCGGCAAGTTCCGGAATGAGCGAGATTTCCGACTGCATCCGGTCCAATATTACACTGTTGACCTGATTCATGTCGCTGGCAACCAGCGACATGATAGGTTCAAGTGAAGGCGCGGTGTCGCGCCCGAGATGATGGACCGTTGCTGACATGTTGCACCGGATGTGGCAAGTCACTAGGGATAAGGCAAGTGAAATAAGGTCTCATACGGTTGCATCCCGCATATGTGGGACACAATTCCGGACGGGCGGAAATCAGGCGGCGAACCATGGATGAAAAGCTTAAACAATATCGCGAAAGCATCAATAATATCGATGCGGCCTTGGTGTTCATGCTGGCCGAACGCTTCAAGGTGACCCAAGCGGTAGGCGAATATAAGGCCAAAAATAGCCTGCCACCGGCCGATGGCGCCCGCGAGCAGGAGCAGATTGCCCGGTTGCGGCAACTCGCCAGCGACGCCAACCTCGACCCTGAATTTTCCGAAAAATTCCTGCGTTTCATCATCGATGAAGTGATTCGTCACCATGAACGAATCAGGGAAGAATCCGACTAGGAATCGGTTCCTTCTGACCGGGGCAACTTCAACCGGACCAATAACCCGCCCAGATCCTCGCTTTCTTCCAGCGATACCGATCCGTCATAGATTTCCGCGACATCCCGGACAATCGCGAGGCCAAGGCCGGTCCCCGGCTTGCCGCTGTCGAGCCTCGCGCCGCGATCGAATATGCGCTGGCGGTCTTTCTCAGGAATACCGCGGCCGTCATCTTCTATCTGTAGTTCGACAAATTCATCATCGCTGTCGACGGTGATAAACACGCTACCACCCCCATATTTCGAAGCATTTTCGACGAGATTGCCGATCATTTCATCGAGGTCCTGGCGCTCGACCGAAGCGACGACATTCTTATCACCATCAATATCGATCCGGACATGCGGATAGAGACGTCCGACCGCGCGCTCGACTGCTTGCAGGCTTTGCCAGACCTTAGCCCGACTGTGCGCATGACCGCGCCTGCCCACGGCCCGCGCGCGCGCCAAGTGATGGTCGACCTGCCGCCGCATGACACCGGCTTCGCGAATCACCGTGTCGGCGAGATCGTCGGCCTGGGCGGTAGCACTGTTCATGATCACGGTGAGCGGGGTTTTAAGCGCGTGGGCCAGATTACCCGCATGCCGCCGCGCTTCCTCTGCCTGCTTCTCATTATGGTCGAGCAAGGCGTTCAGTTCGTCCACCATTGGCGTGACTTCGATCGGCATCGGTTCAACCACCCTGCGCTGCTGGCCGGTCCGCATGGCCGCAATGGCGATCCGAATCTTGCGGAGCGGCCACAGGCCGTAGAGCGTCTGCAACGCGGCCATGCCGATCAATCCTATCGCCAAAATCAGGAAGCTGTTGACTAGGATAGAACGAATATTAGCAATCTGACCATCCAGCCCGTCCCGGCTTTGCGCCACTTGAAACAGCCATTTTGTATCAGAATCTGGCAGAATTATCGTGCGCTCGAGCAACCGCAACGGTTCGTCAGGAAATTGCTGACTGTCATATATATGGGTTGCCCGATCATCGTGAGTGATATTCGATTGCATGGTGCGGTCCCACAGTGAACGGGACGGAAAATCATCATGGTCCTCGCCGCTTACCTGCCAGTAAAGGCCGCTGTTCGGCTCCAGAAAACGCTGATCTCCTAGCGGTCGGTTCAAGAAAACCTCGCCATCGGGTCCAATCTCAGCCGAGGCGATCATCGCCGTAAGCACATATTCCAGCTGATTGTCGAAATTGCGGGTTACCGCATCATTAAGCACCCGGTCCAGCGCGAAACCGCCGCCGAACAGCAGGATGACAATCCACGCCGCAGCAATCCCGATCATCCGTCGGCCAAGCGAGCCGGTGGTCTGTGTGCCTAGCCGAGAATGGGTTGTCGGTTCCTTTTCATCGACCGGATTATCTATCTGGCGGGATTCATTCAGGCTTCGGGATCCTCTAGACTATAGCCAAGCCCCCGAATTGTCGAAATGACTTCAGCGCCCAATTTCTTGCGGATGCGCGTGACGAACACTTCAATCGTGTTAGAATCCCGATCAAAATCCTGATCATAGATATGTTCGATCAATTCGGTCCGGGACACCACCTTGCCCTTGTGATGCATCAGGTAGGAGAGCAGCTTATATTCCTGCGCCGTCAACTTGACCGGGCTGCCGTCGAGAGTCACTTTTCCTGACCTTGTATCGAGACGCACGGCACCTGCGGTGAGTTCTGACGAGGCATTGCCCGACGCGCGGCGGATAAGCGCACGCAGCCGTGCGATCAATTCCTCAG
>JABMNS010000184.1 GCA_013204445.1 Sphingomonadales bacterium | reverse complement strand
TTCCATCGCTTGCCGACTGGACCCTGATGAGCAGCTACAGGCCGCGGAAGCGACGAGAAGCGTGACCCGGTCCGAACAGATCGGAACCAGTTCGCAATGGACGAGCCAGACGCGTGTCGGTGTGTCGGGAAGTTCCACCGCGACCGCAAAAACACAGACTTCGGACGGTACAAGTTGCATGACCATCACAGATATTGCTATTGTTGATGGCGAAGAATCCCGTGTGTCCAAGCGGATGTGCAAAGCTCCCGGAGAAGCACGATATATAGTCGTGGCATGAATATGAAAAGAAAGATCAAAACCGCAATCGTCATCGCCTCACTTTTTACTTTGGGGGCGACCGATGTTAGTCCCGGCATGGACCCGGATAATCCAACCTGTCCGGAGACTCCCAATTGGTCGACCAACAAGACGATGGAGCTAACGCCCAAGATGATGGAAGGCACCAAGGTTTTGCTAGCCGAGGGGGCCGTCGATGCAGGATTGCCCGACCGGTTGCGCATGATGTTGGCGGACAACCCGGATATTTCCGAAGTCTGGCTTCGGTCTTCCGGCGGTAACGCGAGAGCAGGTAATGAAGCGGGCCGGGTGATCCGGGAGGCCGATGCCTTGATCATCACCCGCATTCCGCAGGGGTGGACCTGTTTCAGTGCATGCAATTTTGTGTTCATGGGGGGCAGGGCCCGGATCGTTGAGCCCGGTGCTCATTTCATGGTCCATATGTTCACCATGACCAACGATCGCAATGCGATCAATTACAGCATAGAAATGGGGACCGATTCGACGGTCGGCCTTATCGGCGAAGTTGAGCAGGCAAGTGCGCTTCTGGCCACTGAAGATAATGATTTTCTGATCAGAATGGCCGTCTCGCTCAAATTATTGTCCGAAGTCATGTATAAAACCAACGCCGTGAAAGCCGAGGTTGGCGACAAGTCGACCCGTCGCTGCCTGACCAACGACGAAGCGCTTCGTTACAATGTCGCCAATGTCGGCGGCTAGACTTCTGCGCATAGAATTACGGCCTCGCGAAAATGACAGCCCCCTTTTGCTTTTCTTTTGAAATTATGGCGTTAGCATGAGATTTAGCTTATCGGGCCAGCTAATCGGGAAGGCATGACTATGCGTCATATTGCGATCATCGGATCGGGACCTGCCGGCTATTATTCGGCGGAAGCCGCGCAAAAGAAATTTGGCGAAGATGTCGCAGTCGACATACTTGATCGCTTGCCCGTCCCCTTTGGTCTGATCCGCACCGGCGTCGCCCCCGACCATCAATCGATCAAAGCGGTGTCGCGGCGCTATGAGAAAACCAATCTGGGTGAGAATGTGCGCTTCGTCGGCAATGTGACCGTCGGTGAAGATGTCAGTGTCGCCGAATTGCAGGAATTATACGACGCCGTAGTATTGGCAACGGGCGCACCGCTTGACCGGCTGCTGGATATTCCCGGCAGCGATCTGCCGGGGGTTATTGGCAGCGCTGCCTTTGTAGGCTGGTATAACGGCCATCCCGATTTCAAGGATCTTAATCCGCCGCTTGATGCCCGGTCGGTGGCGATTGTCGGCAATGGCAATGTCGCGCTCGATGTAGCCCGGATATTGGCGAAGACCGAAAACGAGTTGGTCGGCAGCGATATTGTCGGTCATGCGCTTGAAGGCCTAAAACACAGCAGAGTCGAGAAAATCACCTTTTTGGGACGGCGCGGACCGCATCAGATCGCGATGACGCCCAAGGAACTGGGCGAATTGGGTCAGCTGGAGCGAGCCAGACCAGTTGTAAAAGCTGACGATTTTCCGGATATCGGAGATGATGCCATGCTCGAGCCGGGCATGCGCAAATCGGTCAACCATTTGCGCAATTTTCAGATCTCTGCCACTGATGCGCAGCATAAACCAATCGAGATTATTTTCGACTTTTTTGCCATGCCGACCGAGATTCAGGGCGATGATAGGGTCAAGAAGCTGGTCGTTGAAAAAACCGCACTAGACAAGGACCTGCGGTCCAACGGCACCGGTGAGCGCTATGAACTGGACTGTCAGATGGTGATTAGCTGTATCGGTTATCGCACGCCGCCGATCGAAGGCGTACCCTATGAACATGGCCGCGGGCGTTTCGCCAATACGGACGGACGAATTTTGCCCGGTCTCTATTGCGTCGGCTGGGCGCGGCGCGGGCCTTCGGGCACGATCGGGACCAACAAACCCGACGGCTTTGCCGTCATCGAAGCGGTCGCAGAGGATATTGGTTCGGGTACCGGAAAAAAAGGGCGCGCCGGGCTGGATCGCCTCATTGCCAGCCGCGGCGTCGAGACCGTCACCTTCCGCGACTGGAAGAAAATCGAGGAAGCCGAAATCGCCCGAGCACGGGAAGGCTCGCCGCGCGAGAAATTTACCGATATTGCCGATATGATTGCGGCGCGCAAAGCCTAGCCCAGCCATTCCCGTAGAATCGAATTAACCTTTTCCGGGGCTTCCTGTTGCACCCAGTGCGATACACCAGGTAGGCGGCGCAGCTCGAGGTCGGGCACCCATTGCTGCGTGCCGTCGGTGCAGCGTATATCGATCGCGCTATCTTCCTCGCCCCAGATCATTAGGGTGGGAATATTCACCATGCCATCGCCAGTTTCCCGGACATCCTTGGTGCGCAGCAGGGCGCGGTAATAGTTGATCATCGATCGCAGCGCGCCAGGGCGGCTGGCGGCATCGGCATAGAGTTGCAAATCTTCCTCCGGAAAGCGGGTCTGGTCTAGCGCCATTCTCGAAAACGCCCGCTTTATCCGTTCGGCGCCGTTCCGGCCAAGCAACCATTCTGGTATGCGCGGAAGCTGGAAGAAGAAAATATACCAGCTTTTCTTGAGCTGATGCCAGTGTTTCAATTCGCGCTGGGCGCATTTGGGATGGGGCACGTTCATGATCACCAACCGGGTCAGCGGACGGATTTTTAGGATCGCGAAATGCCAGGCGATGATCGCGCCCCAGTCATGCGCGATCAGGGTGACCTCTTCCGCGCCGCTGGCGTCAATCAGCGCCGCGACGTCCTGTACCAGTATGTTCAGTTGATAGGAAACCACGCCCTCCGGCTTGCTGGAGCCGCCATAGCCGCGTAAATTGGGGGCCCATACTTTATAGCCCATTTCGACCAGCAGCGAAATCTGGTGACGCCATGAATAATGTAGTTCGGGAAAGCCATGCAGGCACAGGGCGAGTTTTTTGCCGTCGCCGGCGGTTGCTACCTCGAATTCTTGGCCATTGGCTTCTACCCATTGCATGGTGATACCGCTCGCCGGCGCAGGGTTCCATGAGTACGAATCGACCATATTTTTTCTTAACATCAGCGACCTTTAACCATCTAGTTAAATCTGATAAGTAAGCTGAAAATGTACAGGAGAGAATCGATGCATGATCTGGTAATTCGTGGCGGGACTGTTGTAAATGGAACAGGCGGCAAGCCTTTTGTTGCCGATATCGCGATTGACGGCGATCAAGTGTCGCTGGTCGGTACGGTCGCGGCGAAGGGCCGGGAAGAGATTGATGCAACCGGCAAATTTGTGACTCCGGGCTTTGTCGATGTGCACACCCATTATGACGGGCAGGCAACATGGGATGACGAAATGGCACCGTCGTCCTGGCACGGCATCACCACAGTCGTGATGGGCAATTGCGGTGTCGGTTTCGCACCGGCCCGGCCTGATCGTCATGAGTGGCTGATCAATTTGATGGAAGGGGTGGAGGATATCCCCGGCACTGCGTTGGCCGAAGGGATGAGCTGGAACTGGGAGACTTTCCCCGAATATCTCGACGAGCTCGAAAGAATGCCGCGCACCGTCGATGTCGCAACCCATGTGCCCCACGGCGCTGTGCGCGCCTATGTGCTGGGTGATAGGGAAAAGCCTGGCGCGGTGCCGACGCAGGATGAAATCGACCAGATGTCGAAAATTGTCGAGGACGGGCTGAAGGCCGGTGCGCTCGGTTTCTCGACCTCTCGCACCATCCTGCATCGCAGCATCGATGGCGAGCTGGTTCCCGGTACGACCGCGACCAAGGAAGAACTGATCGGCATCGGCCGCGCGATGGGTCGGGTCGGCTATGGCGTGTTCGAAATGGCGAGTGATCTCAACAAGGAATGGGACGAATTTAGTTGGATGGGTGATCTCAGTCGCGAAACCGGCATGCCGGTAACCTTTGCGGCGCTGCAATCGATTGCCAAGGACCAGTCGCTAGACGAGCAGATTGCCAATATGCGAGCAGAAAATGACAATGGTGCTAATATCGTCGCGCAAATTGCGCTGCGTGGCAACGGGATTGTCATGGCCTGGCAGGGCACGGTGAACCCGTTTCTCAGACACCCCAGCTGGATGGAGATGGAAGATCTGGGCTGGGATGAAAAATATGCCAAGCTGAAGGATCCGGTGTTCAAGGCACAATTGCTGGACGAGGCCAGCATCCCGCCTGAACAGGTCGACATGATGCCGGTGTTCATGGTCGTGACCCAGGGCTGGCAGATGCAGTTCGAAATGGACGAAGATTTCAACTACGAACCGAAAGCCGACGAGAGCATTGCCGCGCGCGCAGCAGCCGCAGGAAAATCGGGCGCTGAATATGCCTATGATCTGATGATGGTGGATGATGGCAAGGGTTTCATCTATCTGCCCTTGCTCAATTATATGGATGGCAATCTCGATTTCCTCGAGGCCTTGCAGCAGTCCGACGATACGGTAAACAGCCTATCCGACGGCGGTGCGCATTGCGGGACGATCTGCGATGCGGCGAGCCCGACCTTCATGCTTGAACATTGGGTGAAGAACCGTTCGCGTGGTACGATTAGCCTCGAACATGCGATCAAGCGGCAGTGTCTGGATACCGCCCGGCTCTATGGCCTCAATGATCGTGGTCTGCTCAAACCCGGCTATCTAGCCGACGTCAATGTGATCGATATGGACCGGATCAAGCTCGGCAAGCCATGGCTGGCATTCGACCTGCCGGCCGGTGGCAAGCGCCTGCTGCAAAAAGCCGATGGCTATGATTATACGATCAAGTCGGGGCAGGTGACGTTCAAGGGCGGCGTTGTAACCGACAAGCGTCCCGGCGGTCTGATCCGCGGTCCGCAAATGTTGGAGATACTCGAAGCGGCAGAGTAATGCGCAGCCGGTTTCCCGGCTGCACTCCTAAATTAATTGAAGGAATCAGAAACCGGTCCAGCGAAGCCGGATAAAGGTACTTTTGTCTCGGCCAGGCAAGCGTGTGCCGATCGCCACGTCCCAGCAGCTGACGCGATTATAGCCAGCCAGATGCTCGGCATAATTTCTGTCGAACAGATTTTAGACACTGGCGTCGAGCGTGAAGTTTGGCGTCAGTTCGACATGATCGAATAATCCGGTCAGCAAATAACCATTGCTCGACTCTTAGTCATTGGGTGTTCTGTGGTCCATAGGGAGGTTCACCCTCGCCCAGCTTCGACTAGGTAATAAATTTCCAACTCTCCACAACCCTCTCCCTTGACGGAGAGAGGCGTTAATGAAATTGGTCAAATCAAGTTTTTTACTTTTGAATCGTTCAAACCCGCATTGGCATTAGCACATAGAGCGCTGTTGACTTGTCATTCTCGCGGATCAGCGTCGGTGCGCTGGCATCAGCCAGGTGCAATTCAACGGTATCGCCTTCAATTTCGCCAAGAATATCCATCAGATATTTCGAGTTGAAACCAATTTCAAACGCTTCGTCCTTGTAGGAACCGGGCACTTCTTCTTCGGCCTTTCCATTTTCGGGCGAGGTGACCGACAGGGTGATCTTGTCATCGCCGAGCGCCATTTTGACGGCGCGGGTTTTTTCGGT
>JABMNS010000183.1 GCA_013204445.1 Sphingomonadales bacterium | reverse complement strand
GAATTTGGCGGACCGAAAAGTTGATAAACAAACTACTCGTCATCCCGAATTTATTTCGGGAACCCACACGGCAGGTAGCGAACTTTGCAAATTGGTTAAGCATAGCAGATAGCTTTGCACGTGGGGTGCTGAAACAAGTTCAGCATGACGAGATCATCCCGCCGCAACCAGCGCTTCGATCTTTTCCACCTTCACCGAAACCGCATTCAAGACGGCATTGCCTGACAGCGGATCAAAGCGCTCCGTATCGGTCAGATCATTGATCGAAACCCCTGGTTTTTCGCGGGCTACCGTCAGGCTAACGCCTTTGCGGCCATGGCCAAAGCCATGCGGGATCGACACCACGCCCATCATGACGTCATCAGTCACTTCGACCGAGATATCCACGCTGTTCACCTGGCTGGCGATGCTCGCCATATCCCCGTCGGCCAGCCCGCGCGCCTTGGCGTCATCGGGGTGGATCATCAACGTGCAGCGGTCCGGTCCTTTCAGCAGCCGCTTGCTATTATGCAGCCAACTGTTGTTCTGCCGGACATGACGGCGACCGATCAGGCGGAGGCTGTCCGGTTGATCATTATCAAGCGATGCGGCGAAGCGCTGCAATTCGGCGAGAAAATCAGGATGGGCGCAGTGGATCTTCTTGTCTTCGGTGCGCAGCCGCTCGGCCATGCACGGGCGCAGCGGCCCGAGGTCGATGCCATTGGGCGCGGCTTCCACTTCCGCCAGCGTTAAGCCAGCGGGTGAACTTTGCAACATGCCGTCAAGCACATCGCGTGGTTCGCGGATATTGGGGACATCCTGCCCGTCCTGGGCCAATATTTCGCGTGCCAGTTCGGCGATAATTTCCCAGTCGGTCTTCTCGCCATCCTGCAGTTCGAAAATCGCCGGCGAGTAGCTGGCATAGTTGCGGATCGCCAGCGGCCCGAAGAAAAACGGATAATGATCCTTTTCCAGCGGTCCGCAGGGCGGCAATATATAATCGGCATGGCGGCTGGTCGCGGTTACATACATGTCGAACGAGACCATCAGGTCGAGTCTTTCCAGCGCCCGGTCGAGTTTGGCGCCATCCGGCGACGACAGCACCGGATTACCGGTGACCACAAACAGCGAGCGAATGCGCTCCTCGTCATCGCGCAGCATTTCGTCGGCAAAGGTTACCATCGGCAGTTCGCCCATCACCGATGGCATCGGGCCGCGCACGGTGTCGGCGGTGCGTATCGACCCCCTGCCAACAAGATTGATCGTATCGAGCGCCGGCTCCGGCACCATCGTGCCGCCAACCCGGTCAAGATTGCCGGCGGCGATATTGATCACCTGGATCAGCCATTGGTTGAGCGTGCCAAATTCGCAGACCGAGACACCCATGCGACCATAGATGGCGGCGGGCTGGTCAGCGGCCAGCTGTGCCGCCATATCCTGCATGGCCTCGACCTTTATCCCGCAATGGGCGGCTAGCTGCTCCATATCAAAGCCGGTAATCGCCGGTTCAATGGCACCCCAGCTGTCATCCAATATCTCATCAAGCCGGGAAGTGTCGGCCAGCCCGGCAGCGAAAATGCTTTTTAATATCCCGATCAACAAGGCGGTATCGGTCCCCGGCTTGACGAAATGATGCGCGTCGGCCAGCTTGGCGGTCTCGGTCCGGCGCGGATCGACCACTACCAGCTTGCCATCGCGCGTCTGCATTTCCTTCGCCCGTTTCTTGAAATCAGGCACGGTCCAAATGCTGCCATTGGACGCCGCTGGGTTGCCGCCGATGATCAGCAGGTATTGGCTGCGGTCGACATCCGGCACAGCGGCGAGGCTGACATGGCCATACATATGATATTGCACGACATGATGCGGAATCTGATCCAGCGTCGAGGCGGAATAGATATTTTTGAGGCCGATCGCGCGGCGCAAGGTGCTGATCTGGGTGGAAATGCCATAATCATGCGCGCTGGGATTGCCCATATACATGGCCGGCTTGGCGCCCTGCCCCTTGAGGTCGAGCAGCTTTACGGCAATTTCGGCAAAAGCCTGTTCCCAACCAATTTCCTGCCACTGGCCATCGACCTTTTTTACCGGCTTGTGCAAACGGTCGGGATCATCCTGCAAATCTGCAATCGCGGTCGCCTTCGGGCAAATATGCCCCCGGCTCAGCACATGATCGGGATTGCCCTTGATCGAGAGAATTGTGCGGCCCTCGATCTCCAAAAGCACGCCGCAATTGGCTTCGCATATATGACAGGTGCGGGCGTGAATCGTGCTCATCGGAAAACTCCTTGATTTAATCATCCGGTTAACACGTTTATGCAGCTGTCGCCAGTGCCGCCAGACCCTCGGTCAAAATTTGCTGGGCATTTGTTGTCAATTGTTCAATGAAGCTCGTTCCACCCTCTGCCGGAGCAACTATTTCATGCCGCGTAACTGTCTTTTCAACGCCTTGCTTATTCCGCTCTACCTGTCGCTCACCGCCTGTCCGGCGACCAAACGGGATATTGCCAGCACCGGCAGCGATGCGGTTCCGGCAACCGCTGATGATGTACCTGCCGTGATGCCGGATGATGCGGATCCCGCCCTCTGGGTGATCAGGGACGAAGATACGACCATCTATCTGTTCGGCACCGTCCATATCCTGAAGCCCGGCATGACCTGGTTCGATGAGGCGGTGAAGGACAGTTTTGATGCGTCGGACGAACTGGTCATCGAAATGATCAAGCCGGGCCCTGCAGTGATGGTGAAAATCGTCAACGATCTGGCGATCGACAAGACCGGCATATCGCTGCGCGACAAATTGTCCGCGGCGGACCGGGCCGACTATGAAGCGGTTTTGACCCGGCTCAATCTCCCGGTCGCCGCGTTCGATCCGCTCGATCCCTGGTTCGCCAGCGTCAATATTTCGCTGATCCCGCTGATGCGCAATGGATATGCCGCTGATCAAGGAGTCGAGGATGAATTGCTGGCCCAGGCCAAGACCCGGGCGATCACAATTACTGGTCTCGAAACGCCGGAGCAGCAGCTGGGCTTCTTCGACAATTTGCCGGAGGAGGTGCAGATCCGCTTTCTCAATTTTACCGTCCACACGATTGACGATGCCGCCTATGGCATGGAACAGATGGTCATCGAATGGGCCAATGCCGATGTCGATGCGCTGGGTGAATTGATGAATGCCGGGCTGGACGACAAGATCCTGTACGAGACGTTACTGGTCAATCGCAATATCAACTGGGCCGAATGGGTTGAGCAGCGGATGGAGCAGCCCGGAACGATATTCCTGGCGGTCGGCGCCGGCCATCTCGCCGGAGACAGCAGCCTGCAGAAGGTTCTCGCTAAAAAAGGGCTTGTTGCAGAACGGATTGAATATTGATTATTCTCAACCCCGGGCTTTCTTTTCCCGGCAATCTCACCAAATAGGTCTCATGCGAATCATATCCACCCTCCTCTCTCTCCTGGCTGCGTTGTTGCTTGCCGCCTGCAACAACGCGCCCGCCCCTGTGACCCTGAACACGGTCAAGACCGGCACGCCTGCCCTGTGGAAGGTGACTGGTACCCAGCCCGGACAGATAGGTGTTGTCTATATGTTCGGCACGATCCACATCCTGCCCGACGACGTCCAATGGCGCACGCCGACGCTTGAGGCCGCGATTGCCGAATCGGACAAGCTGGTGATTGAAGTGCTCGGCCTGGATGACCCCCAGAACGCCGCCAAGATATTTTCCCGATTGGCGATTTCGCCGGGGCAAGAGAAACTGGACGCGCGCATCGAGCCATCGTTGCGCGACGACCTCGACCGGATCATCGACGCCTCCAATATTTCCGAGCGCACGCTAAACCGCTTGGAAACCTGGGCAGCAGCGCTGTCGCTGGCTTCTGCGCAGACCAAAGGGCTCGGGCTGGATTCGAGCAGCAGTGTCGAGAAAAAACTTCTTGCCCAATTCAAAGAGGCAGGAAAGCCGATCGATGCACTGGAAACCATCGAGCTGCAATTGGGCTATTTCGACAAGCTTCCCGAAGCGCAGCAGCGCAAGATGTTAGCCAGCGTGCTTGCGGATTCAGCCGATGCCCAACAAGCCTTTGAAAAATTGTTCAACGCCTGGATGACCGGTAATCTCGAAGAGATAGTGACGCTTTCCGATGCCGGGATATTGACCGACGCCAAGACCCGCCAATATCTTTTGGTGGGACGCAATCTGGACTGGGCTGAGCAGCTGGACAAGCGCTTGCAAACAGCCGGCACATCGCTGGTGGCGGTTGGCGCCGCCCATCTCGTCGGGCCGGACGCGGTTCAGAAAACACTCGCGAAACGCGGGTATAAAATCGAAAAAATTCAATAATCAGGGCATTGCATGACATTTATATTTGATCGCGAAACCGCGCTTGTCGCGCTGGAAGACGGGCAATTCACAATCGAGGCGAGCGACTTGTATCGCAATCCCACCGGCATGGCTTTTGGTGGATGGGTGGCAGCCATTGCTGCCCAGGCGATCGAAATGCATCCAGAGCGCCGTGGTCCGCTGGTTTCGCAGCAGATCATTTTCATGACCGGTGTCGGCCCGGGAGAGGTGAAGCTCTCGGTCAAATTGCTTCGTGCCGGTGCCTCTACCCAGTTCTGGCGGGTGGAGCTGTCGCAAAATGGCGCGCTGACCAACGCCGCCGATATCGTGACCAGCACGCGCCGTCCGACCGATATAGACTATCAGGTGGAGATGCCGACGACCAAATCACCGGACGATTCCATTCCACTGCCATCGGTCAATCCGATGGCCCCCAAGTGGGTCAGTCACTATGATCAGCGCATCGCCAAGGGCATGCCTTTCGCAGTCAACGAATCACCGGAAGCAATAGTCTGGATCAAGGAAGCAGACGGTCGTCCGGTCGACCGGGTCAGTCTCTTCTCGATATTGGATACGCCCATGCCCCGGACATTTTTTGTTACCGAACAGTTCCGTCCCGGCTCGACCGTATCCATGGCCACCTATATTTATGCGAGTGAGGAAGATCTGACGGCTGCGGGTAGTGATTTTCTGCTGCTGCGGGTAACCGGCGCGACGGTCAGGAACAGCGCAACCGACGGACGCGCCGAAATCTGGTCGCAAAGCGGCATATTGCTGGCGACAAGCTCCCAGATCGGATTTTTCCGCTAGACCGATTCGACGCTGCAAAACCCTTGCTTTTGCCATGTACCGACCTTATAGCGCCCTCTTTCCGGCCATTAGCACCCTGGAGGCGTGGCGGAAATCTAACAAAACTAATTTTGGAGCAACATTATGAGTGATCAGCGGTCTATTGCAGCCGAGCCACGCGAACGGGCTGGCAAGGGAGCCTCCCGTGCACTGCGTCGCGAAGGCCGTGTCCCCGCCGTTATCTACGGCGACAAGAAAGAAGCCATAGCAATTCATGTCGAAGCGCGTGCATTGAACAAATTGCTCGGCACCGGCCATTTCATGAACTCGTTGATTCAGGTCGAACTGAACGGCGTAAAAACCCGGACACTGCCAAAAGATGTTGCTTTTGATCCGCTCTCAGACCGTCCTTTGCATGTAGACTTCTTGCGCCTTGCAAAGGGCGCGAAGGTACAGGTCAATATTCCTGTTGTCTTCATCAACGAAGAAGCGTCTCCGGGCCTGAAACGCGGCGGCGTCATGAACGTTGTGCGTCATGAACTCGACTTGATGTGCGATGCGGATCATATTCCTGACCAGATCGAAATCGATGTAACTGGTCTGGAAATTGGCGATTCGATCCACATTTCCAGCATCACGCTGCCCAAAGGCGCGGAAAGCACGATCACCGATCGTGACTTCACCATTGCTGGTGTCACCGCTCCATCTGCTCTGAAATCTTCTGACGACGAAGCAGAAGCCAGCGACGAAGCCGCTGAAGAAGCAGCTGAAGGCGAAGAAGGCGATTCCGAAGACTAGACCTTTCTTTATAAAACAATGTAACGAAAAACCGTCCATGCCGATCAATCAGAGCATGGACGGTTTTTTTGTCTGTCATGAAGTCTGCGACGAGCAGGGAGCGCGTTAGAAAATGCAACTATGGGTCGGCCTTGGCAATCCGGGCACGCAATATGCGATGCACCGGCACAATGTCGGCTTCATGGTGATTGACGCGCTCGAAGAAGTGCATGGCTTTCCGCCGCCCAAGCAGAAGTTCAAGGGCTGGACCATGGAAGCGCGGCTGGCCGGCGAAAAGCTGGTCCTGCTCAAACCGGCGACTTTTATGAACGAAAGCGGCCGCAGCGTGGGCGCTGCGCTGGATTTCTACAAATTGCAGCCCGAGGATGTCACCGTCTTTTACGACGAGCTGGATCTCGAGCCATTCAGGGTCAAGGTCAAGCGCGGGGGCGGCGCGGCAGGCCACAACGGTATCCGGTCGATGATCGCCCATATTGGTCCGGAATTCCGCCGGGTGCGTATCGGCATCGGCCATCCCGGGCACAAGGCGCGGGTCACCGGTCATGTGCTGGGCAATTATGCCAAGGCGGAGATTGACGATCTGGCGGATATGCTGGGTGTGATTGCCGCCGAAGCGGACTGGCTGGCGAAGGGCGATGATGCGCGGTTCATGAGTGAATATGCGATGCGTGTGCAGGAAGAATAAAATCATGCAATATCTGGAAGCATCTCAAGAATCAGCGATCAAGCTAATATCGCGCGGACTGACTGGTCCCGTCGTGAATTTGAATATGCTGCGTTTCCAGGATGTTGCTGATTACTCGGCGTCACCCGAACTGGCCCCAGACCATCCCATCAGTGGTGCTGAGGCGTACCGGCTTTATGAGCAGGCAACCTTGCCGATTGTCCGGAAGCATGGCGGAGATGTGATTTTTTCCGGGGCCGGAGGGCATTATTTTATCGGTCCGGAAGCCGAAGCCTGGGACCATGTGCTGCTGGTACGACAATCCAGCGTCAAAAATTTCTTCGCAATGGCGCAGGATCCGGAGAATATGAAAACGATCGGTCACCGAATGGCGGCAATTTGTGATAGCCGCTTGCTGGTTATCGATCCTTCCCAGAAACAGGAACAATAAAATGGGTTTCAAATGCGGTATCGTTGGCTTGCCCAACGTCGGAAAATCTACGCTTTTCAATGCACTGACCGAGACACAAACGGCGCAGGCGGCCAATTATCCATTTTGCACGATCGAGCCGAATGTCGGCCAGGTTGCCGTGCCCGATCCGCGACTCGACCAGATCGCGAAAATCGCCGGCAGCGCCAAGATCATCGAAACGCAGCTAGCCTTTGTTGACATAGCCGGCCTGGTCAAGGGCGCCTCGCAAGGCGAAGGCCTGGGCAACCAGTTCCTCGGAAATATCCGGGAAGTCGATGCGATCGTCCATGTGCTGCGCTGTTTCGAGGATGACGATATCCAGCATGTTGCCAACAAGATCGATCCCATTTCCGACGCGGAAATCGTCGAAACCGAACTGCTGCTGTCCGATCTCGAAAGCCTGGAAAAACGCGTGCCCGCCTTTCAGAAAAAGGCGACCAGCGGCGACAAGGAAGCCAAGATTGCCGCCAGCGTTTTGGGTCAGGCACTGGAATTGCTGCGCGAAGGCAAGCCGGCGCGCCTGACCGAACCCGAGGGTGAGGAAGAGCAAAGGATTTTTGACCAGTCGCAGCTGCTGACCGCCAAACCGGTGCTCTATGTCTGCAATGTCAGCGAGACCGATGCGGCGACAGGCAATGCAATGAGCGCCGCCGTGTTTGAAAAGGCCAAGGCCGAGGGCGCGGAAGCGGTGATCGTATCCGCCGCCATTGAATCCGAACTTGTCGAGATGGAGCCGGAAGACCGGGCCGAATTTCTGGCCGAGCTGGACCTCGAAGAATCCGGCCTCGCACGGGTCATTCGCGCCGGTTATCAACTACTCAACCTGCAGACTTTCTTCACCGTAGGCCCCAAGGAAGCGCGCGCATGGACCGTCCACAAGGGTGCAAAGGCACCCGAGGCAGCCGGCGAAATCCACAGCGACTTTGAGCGCGGCTTCATTCGCGCCGAAACCATCGCCTTTGATGACTATGTCGTGCTGGGCGGCGAAAGCGCCGCCCGCGACGCCGGAAAACTCCGTCAGGAGGGCAAGGAATATGTCGCGAAAGATGGCGACATCATGAATTTTAAATTCAATGTCTAAATTGTCACATTGTCCAGCTAGACGATAATGATCTAGGAGCAGACCATATGATAAAGATCAAAGTTTCGTTAATGTTGGCCAGTTTTCTGCTGGCCGTTGCACCGGCTTTTGCTGCAACCATGCCCGAACAGAATTATTCGGGCATAGAAAAAGCCGAAACACGCGATCCGGTCACGATATTGATCTCGATCGACGGCTTCCGGCCTGATTATCTGGAGCGTGGGATCACCCCCCATCTCAGCGCGCTGGCAGCCTCCGGCATATATGGACCGATGCGCCCGTCTTTCCCGAGTAAGACATTCCCCAACCACTGGACCCTTGTGACAGGCAAAACCCCCGATCATCAGGGCATTGTCGGCAATACAATGGAAGATGCTACGCGGCCGGGTGAACGATTCAAAATGGCGACCAAGGATCCCTTCTGGTGGAATCAGGCGGAGCCGATCTGGATTACTGCCGAGAAACAGGGTATCCGCTCCGCCACTATGTTCTGGCCCGGATCGGAAGTGGATTTCAATGGCCTGCGCCCGGCAAACTGGTGGCCGTTCAACGAAAAACTGTCCAATGATCGCCGGATCAATGCGGTAGTCGACTGGATGCGGCGGCCTGCCGATATCCGGCCCCGGCTGGTGACCCTTTATTTTGATACGGTCGACACGGCCGGCCACTATTTTGGCCCCGCGCCGAGTGAAAAATTGCACGCTGCGATCACCGCCGTGGACAATGAAATTGGTCGCTTGCAACAACAGCTGGATAGCATGGGACAGCCGGTAAATTTCGTGATCGCGTCGGACCATGGCATGACCAAAACCGCACCGGATCGGATCATCCATCTCGACCGGATCATGGCGCGGGACCAATATCACTTGGTCGAAGACGGCAATTATGCCGGACTAGAGCCGCTCGATGGCAATATAGATTCCCTGCGCGCGGCCTTTGTTCGCCCGCACGAGCATATGCAATGCTGGGACCGCAGCAATATTCCGGAGCATTTCGCTTATGGCACAAATCCGCGCGTGCCTGCGATTCTCTGCCTGCCGGAAATCGGCTGGGTGGCCTATCAGGATGTGCCCGAATGGATGACTGGAATTGGCGGCGGCCATGGCTATGATCACCGGGAGCCGGACATGATGGCCTTCTTCCTAGCTAGCGGACCGGCTATCACCGCTGGTGGTCAGCTACCGGTGTTCGACAATGTGAATATCTATTCGCTTGTCGCCAAGCTGACCGGCGTAAAGCCCGCTCCCAGCGACGGCAGTCTAGCGCCGTTCGAGCCAAT
>JABMNS010000182.1 GCA_013204445.1 Sphingomonadales bacterium | reverse complement strand
GGGACATTGGGCCGGCTTTCAGAAATGATCCCGATGACGCCCAGCGGCACCCGGATGCGCTCCATTAGCAGGCCGTTGGGCCGTTCGGTGCTATCGATGACTTGTCCGACCGGGTCGGGAAGCTCGGCGACATGCTCTACGGCCGCTGCTATGGCTTCCAGCCGTTCGGCATCAATCATCAACCGGTCGAGCATGGAATCAATCAGGTCCCGGTCCCGCGCGTTTTCCATGTCGCGCTGATTGGCTGCCAGAATGGCTCTTAGATTGTCGCGCAAGTGCCGCGCGGCGGCCTTCAGAGCGGCAGACTTTTGTGCATCGCTAACGCCGGTTAGCATAGAGAATGCAGCGCGTGCCTTGCGGCCCATATCGGTAATCAGTTGTTTTGGTTCTGTCATAAACGGCTGCTAGCATGGCGGCGTCAGCAATTTAACCCAAAATCGCCATATAGTTCGAGCGAGAAAATTTTCTCGGGGGACAACAATCGATTCTTCCGAATCGGTTGGTTCGCAGACAAATTATTAGTGGAACGCGCAATTCACCCCACGACTCGTTCGACTCGTCACGAGTCACCCCGATGCGATTCGCCATTTTCGCCACCCTTTGTTAGCGGGCCAATTGGGATTACGATTAATAACGGCGGGTCATGCACAAACAAAATACCGGAAAAGGGCTAAAGGCCCGGCTGGACCATATGTTTACCGATCGCGAGCTTTTCATGCGATCACACGGACAGGTCCGCTTTCTCACAATATCGGCAATATTGCAGAAACGCGTGCTTTATTCTGTCGCGGCGGCGCTGGCTTTCTGGCTGCTGATTACGCTGGCGATGATGATCAATCAGCTTACCGTTACCGGCGAACGCCTGGCCCTCGCTCAGAAAGAAGCCGCGGTGAACAGCACCGAAAGCCGCGTCGAAAATTATAAAGCATCGATTGACGACGTCGCCGCTGATCTCAAGCAGCGTCAGGATGTACTCGATCAGATGACGGAGCAATTTGTCGGCGAACAGCCGGAAGCTGCCGAAAAAGCAGAACAAAAACGAACCGACGAACAATTGTCCGAAAATACTCGGAAAATCAGCGCGGCTTTCCCGGAGGCTGCTCATCTTGCCAAACTCGAATCCCGGCAGATCATGTTTGCCCGGCGCCTGACAATCGCGGCCATTCAACGCACCGAACAAGCTGAAGAGGCGATTCGCAAATTCGGTCTGAACCCTGATAAGCTGGCCAAAAATTCCATGGCTGCAATGGGCGGCCCACTGATTCCTTTCTTTAAAGAACAAAACCGACATCTGCACCCCACGCTCGAACGGCTTAACCTTGCGCTGCAACGGATGGATACGCTGGAACGGACCTTGATCGCGATCCCGTCTGGTAAGCCCTCCAGCACGGGCATGATATCGAGCAGCTATGGCTATCGCCGTGACCCCTTCACTGGCGGCGGTGCCATGCACAGCGGCATAGATTTCAAAGGGACTCGAGGCCTGCCGATTCTGGCAGCCGCCGGAGGCAAGGTCACCCATGCAGGCTGGAAGTCCGGCTATGGCAAGACCGTGGAAGTCACTCATGGCAACGGCTTGATGACGCGTTACGCACATTTGTCGCGAATTGGCGTGATCGCTGGCCAAAAAGTCGGACAGGGACTACAATTGGGGGCAATGGGTAGTACGGGACGCTCGACCGGGACGCATCTGCATTTCGAGGTGCGGCTGAACGGACGTGCAATTAACCCCCGACCATTTTTGGAGGCGAATACAGATGTTCTCAAGGTCAAAGCCATCGCACGACAACGTGCCGAAACACCAAAGCGCGCCGAGTCAGGCTCCAGCCGTGGCTAGAAGCAGCGGCAGCAGCGGATCGAGTTTTTCGATCATCGGTGACGGCATTCTCATCACCGGTAATATCGAATCCAAGGTCGATTTGCATATCGACGGCGAAGTGATTGGCGACGTGAAATGCCTGTCGCTCGTCCAGGGGCCATCAAGCAAAATAAAGGGTGCGATCGTTGCCCAGAATGCCAGCCTGGCGGGCTCGGTCGAAGGCTCGATTGATGCCGGCGATCTTGCCATCGCCTCCACCGCCCGCATTGGCGGGGACGTCACCTATGAAAATGTGACGATCGAGCAAGGCGGTCATGTCGACGGCAAGTTCAAGCACCGCAGCAG
>JABMNS010000181.1 GCA_013204445.1 Sphingomonadales bacterium | reverse complement strand
GTGACGAACCGGATGTGCTGATTGCGATGAACCCGGCGGCGCTGAAAACCAATGTCCAGGCGGTTCGCGCGGGTGGACTGGTGATTGCTGATGAAGGTGAATTCGGGAAACGCAATCTCGACAAGGCCCATTATGAGACCAATCCGCTGGAAGATGGTTCGCTCGCCAAATGGCAATTGCTCAAGCTCAATATTTCGCAGCTGACGCTGGATGCGGTAAAACCTTTCGGACTCGGCAACAAGGAAGCGCTGCGCTGCAAGAATATGTGGACGCTCGGTCTGGCTTTGTGGATGTTCGAACGCGAACGGGAGCCGATTGTGCAATGGCTGAAAAGCAAATTTGCCAAATTGCCGGATATTGCGGATGCAAATATCGCGGCGCTCAATGCTGGTCATGCCTATGGCGAAACCGCCGAGATTTCCGGCGACGGTCTGGGTGGCGGCCATTTGCAACATCACAAGATTGCTGCTGCTCCTGCGGAACCGGGCACATATCGGACCGTAACCGGCGCAGAGTCTCTGTCTCTGGGACTGGTTGCAGGCGCGCAACTGGCGGGGCTGCCGATGTTTTTCGGTGGCTATCCGATCACTCCGGCGTCGGCGATTCTGCATCACCTCTCCCGACTTAAAGAATTTGGCGTCACAACCTTTCAGGCCGAAGACGAGATTGCGGCGATTACTGCTGCGATCGGCGCAAGCTATGCCGGCAGTCTGGGCATCACCTCCTCTTCCGGTCCCGGCATTGCGCTGAAAGGCGAGGCCATGGGTTTGGCGATCATGACCGAATTGCCGCTGGTGATCGTCAATTCGCAGCGCGGCGGTCCGTCGACCGGCCTGCCGACCAAGACGGAACAATCCGATCTCTATCAGGCGGTCTATGGCCGCAATGGCGATGCGCCGATGCCGGTAATCGCGGCGCGTTCACCCGAAGATGCCTTTTACTGCGCCATCGAGGCGGTGCGGATCGCGGTGCAATATATGACACCGGTGATGCTGCTGACCGACGGCTATATCGCCAATGCAGCCGAGCCCTGGAAAATTCCGGATGTCGAGACGCTCGAGCGTTTTCCGGTCAGCTTCATGACCGAGAAGCCCGAGGGTGAGCTGTTGCCCTATAGTCGGGATGCAAATTTGAAGCGGCCCTGGATCAAACCTGGCACCCCGGGTTTGATGCACCGGATTGGCGGCATCGAAAAGGGCGTCGATACCGGCCATATCGAATATGGTCCGGCAAACCACCAGACGATGACCGAAATCCGGCGCAACAAGATACTCGGCGTCGCCGACAGTCTGCCCGATCAGGATCTTGCTTTCGGCAAGGCCGGCGCCAAGCTGTGTGTCGTCGGTTGGGGGTCGACCTTTGGTCCGATCCATCAGGCCGTGTCGCGCGCCAGCGCTGCAGGCAGGGATGTCGCCCATGTCCATATCCGCAACATCTGGCCGCTGCCGAAAAATCTCGGTGAATTGCTCAAGAGTTTCGACCGGATCATCGTTCCGGAAATGAACACTGGGCAGTTGAAGACCATCTTGCGCGACCAATATCTGGTTGATGCGAAGCCGGTGAACAAGGTTTCCGGCCAGCCGTTTACCATCGCCGAAGTTTCGGCGGTGATTGAGGAGAATTTGTCATGAACGAGATGACCAAAATCACGACCACGCTGAAAGACTGGGAAACCGATCAGGAAGTGCGCTGGTGCCCGGGCTGTGGCGATTATGCGATCCTCAAGGCCGTACAGCGGACGATGCCCGATCTTGGTGCCGATCCGTCCAATACCGTGTTTATCAGCGGCATCGGCTGCTCCTCGCGCTTTCCATATTATATGGAGACTTATGGCTTCCATACCATCCATGGCCGCGCGCCAGCGGTCGCGACAGGCGTGAAGCTGGCCAATCCGGAGCTCGACGTGTGGATTATCACCGGTGATGGCGACGCATTGTCTATCGGCGGTAACCACACGATGCATTTGCTGCGCCGGAATCTCGATTGCCAGCTGATGCTCTTCAACAATGAGATTTACGGGCTGACCAAGGGCCAATATTCGCCGACCAGTCGTCAAGGTACGCAAAGCCCGTCGACGCCTTATGGTTCGGTCGACCGTCCGGCATCGCCCTGTGCCTTCGCTCTGGGCGCTGGCGCACGGTTTGTTGCGCGCGGTATCGATATCCACAAGGGCCTACCCGACGTTCTGAAAGCGGCGCATGCTCACAAGGGCACGTCTTTCATCGAGATTTTCCAGAATTGTATCGTCTATAACAAGGATGTGTTCGAGGAATTTGCCGCCAAGAAAACCGCAGCCGATACGCAGCTGCATCTGCTAAACGGCGAACCAATGCTGTTTTCCAAGGGTACCAAGGGCATCACGCTCAATCGCAAGACATTGCAGCTGGAAGTGGTCGATGTGGTCGATGGCGACTGGCAGACGGTCGACGTGATTGTTCATGACGTAACCAACCGTTCGGTCGCGCATATGCTGATCGAAATGCAATTTGGCGAATTTCCGATGGCATTGGGCGTGCTTTATGATGATCCGCGGCCGACATTTGAAGCGGCTGTGGTGGCGCAGAATATTGCATCGTCGGTGGGCAAGAAACCCGATCTGCAAGAGCTGTTGAACAAGGGTCAGACCTGGACGGTGACCGAGGATGGGCCGGAATTGTAAAGTTTGGGGACTCGCACGAAGACACGAAGCCACTAAGATAGTGGCGAGGAACGTGTTGACGAATTTGTCAAAGTCTGTGTTGATTGTTCCTTCGTGCGAGATAAGAATTTGGATAATTTAACCCACAGTCTCGCCGGTGCCATTCTCGGCCAGATGGGGCTCAAAACAAAAACTGGCCTCGGCATGGCGACGCTGATCATCGCCGCCAATATTCCAGATATCGATGCGGTGGCGACCTTGCTTGGAGGGGTTCAGCATCTGGCGATTCGGCGAGGGAACACCCATGGCCCGATCGCGATGCTTATATTGCCGCTATTGCTGACGGGGATCATGATTTGGTTTGATCGCTGGCAGGAGAAGCGCGGCAAGCGGCCTGCCGACCGATTGCCGATCCACAAGGGCTGGCTGCTCGCGCTGGCCTATATCGGTTGCCTGAGCCATCCGGCGCTGGACTGGCTGAACAGCTATGGCATCCGCTTGCTTGAACCCTTTTCGTCGCAATGGTTTTACGGCGACAGCATCTTTATCATCGATATCTGGATTTGGGCGGCGCTGATCGCCGGCTTCTGGATGTCGCGGCGACAGGAGAAAAGGAAAGCTAGCAACTGGTCTCGACCGGCCTGGATCAGCTTTGCCGCAGTCTGCGCCTATATTTTTGTCAATGGAATGATTACCGGCAAGGCCGAGTCAGAAACCAAAAATCTTCTCGATCAAACGGTTTTTGCAGATGAAGTGCCTGGTGCAACTCAGCGTTCGCCAGAAATGGTCGTAGCAAATCCGCTTCCAATCCAGTTTTGGAAAAGGGAAATATTGTGGCGGGATGAATCCCGTTATGGGTCAGGGGAATTTAACCTGTTCGATGGCCTGGTCCTTGATAAGGAGAAAAAAATCTGGGAATATAGCCGGTTTCTGGCGCCTGGAATAGTCAGGTCCAGCGATGATGCCGCTGCTTTCCTGTTCTGGTCAAGAATGCCAATAATCACTGCAGTTGGCGCACGCGTGACGGTGAGAGACCAGCGCTTCATGGATCCGCTGGTCGGGGATCGGTTCACCGTTCGAGTCAATGTACGCAAAGACAGGTTGGAAAAAACGCGTCCCTGAGCAAATGCATGGATATGACAAAACCCACAATCATCTGGTTTCGCCGCGACCTGCGACTCTCCGATCAAGCAGCCGTCCTAGCGGGTGCTGCAAACGGCCCGGTCATTCCTGTCTATATTCTCGACGATGAATCGCCCAAACACCGCATGATGGGAGGCGCTTCGCGCTGGTGGCTGCATCGGTCGCTCGAAGAACTGGAATCATGTTTGCAGAATCTGGGGTCGCGGCTGATCTTGCGCGATGGACCCGCCGCCGAGCATTTGGCCGAAATTGTCAAATCGACCGGCGCGAATGAAATCCATGCGCTGCATCATTATGAGCCTTGGTGGCGCAATGCCGAGCGGGCGCTGGAGCGATCCCTGGGCGATGACGCCCGGCTGATCCTACATGATGGCAATTATCTGCTGCCGCCCGGCACGGTCACCACGGGGTCAGGCAGTCCCTATAAAATCTACACGCCCTTCTGGAAGGCGCTGCGCCAGCAGATGCCGCCTGCCGATGCCAGGCCTGCGCCTGAGGGGCTTGCTGCGCCCGATAGCTGGCCGCAGAGTGACAGTCTTGACGATTGGGACCTGCTGCCCAGCAATCCCGATTGGGCCTCAGACTTCGGCGACCATTGGCAGCCTGGCACAGCGGGCGCCGAGGCCAATCTCGAGGATTTTGCGGACAAGGCCGGACAATATGATGAAGGCCGCAACCTGCCCTCGGAAGAGCTGGTATCCCGCCTGTCGCCGCATCTCCATTTTGGCGAGATCAGCCCGGCGACGATCTGGAACCGGCTGGCGGGGCAGGGCAGCAAAGTCGAGACATACCTTAAGGAGCTGGTCTGGCGCGACTATGCGCAAAATGTGATCGATCAATTCCCGCAATATGGCGGCGAGAGCTATCGCGAAAAAATGCGCGGGTTGCCGTGGCGCGATATGGATGATGATGCTGTGAAAGGCGATTTCAAAGCCTGGTGTCAAGGCAAGACCGGCTATCCGATCGTCGATGCCGGGATGCGCGAACTATGGGCGACCGGCTGGATGCACAACAGGGTGCGGATGATAGCGGCGAGTTTCCTGATCAAACATTTGCTGATCGACTGGCGCGAGGGTGAGCGATGGTTTTGGGATACACTGGTCGACGCCGATTACGGGTCCAACAGCGTCAACTGGCAATGGGT
>JABMNS010000180.1 GCA_013204445.1 Sphingomonadales bacterium | reverse complement strand
GCCAGCACCAGATTGCCCGGCTGCGCTTCGCCCAATTCCAATATTGCGGTACTCCGACGGATCTTGCGATCAACCGGCTTCAGCCAATAGCGGTCGCGCTCGTCCTTTTCGACGATGCCCAGGAGCATTTCATTGCTCTGGGCCAGTTTCTTCATCAGAAAGGCGATATGGCCCTGCCCGCGCTCTTCGGTGCGCGCGAGAATGCGATCACCGATTGCCAGCGCAGCGCGGCGGCCTTTTTCCTTGATCCGCAGTTTCGGCGCAGGGCCGCTGTCGGCTTCCCAGCGTTCCGGAGTGCCAATGGCTTCGTTGCCGTCAATCTCGACGATTTTCAGAACCGTGACTTTTGGAACACCACCCATTTTATGCAAAGCGCGTCCTGGATCGCCTTCCAGCAGGCCTTCATCGGCCATAGCTTTGAGCACGGCCTTGATCGCGATTTTGTCCGGTCCCCGCAATCCAAAAGCCTTTGCAATCTCGCGCTTGCCGATCGGTCGATCGGATCGCTCTATAAGATCCAAAATCTGCTTGCGTGTCGGAACCTGGGTCGGTTTGTGAGTTTTTTTGGGGCCTGCCATTAATAGGCTTTGCCGATGATGATCCGCTCAACCGCAGGCTTTCCCGTAAAGATGCAACTACCATCTGCGGCGCCAGCATCCACCGGTACATTGCGGATGGTCAGCTTCAGCTTTTTGAGCCGCTCTTCAATTGCTTCAAGTTCATCCCCGGTCGCTCTGCACCATTGTACTTCCAGCCACCCCGGATATTTCTTATTCTCTTTGTAGAAACGCTCGACGTCCGACCAATGCTCGATACCGCGGGTGATATTGGACCGGAGGCGCTCGCTGGCTTCGGCGTGCAATTTGGTCTGGATATCCAACAGCAAAGCCGGAATTTCGGGTATGAATTTGCCCTTAGCCAGAAATTTCGTGTCGAGTTTTCCGCTGTCCTGATAGAGCGCGTCTCGGCGGATCATCGCGACCTTGTCCTCCGCCATGTCCCGCGGACCTATTTCGAGAATGATCGGCGCACCTTTCTTGACCCACGACCAGCGTTTGGTCTGGGTTTTGGCGCCGCTGACATCGACCTTCACCCGAACCGGTTCATCAAAAGCTCTCAGTCCGGCGATTTCCTTCGCCAGGGCCTTGCAATAGTCCAGCACCTCTTCATCTTCCGGGTTGTCGCGCAGCATCGGCACGATCACCACCTGATAGGGTGCAATCAGCGGCGGGACGCGCATGCCATCGTCATCGCCGTGGGTCATGATGACGCCGCCGATCAGGCGGGTCGAAGTACCCCAGCTGGTGGTATAGGCGAACTGGAATTCGCCATCCTTGTCCTGAAAGCGGATATTTTGCGCCTTGCTGAAGGTCTGACCCAAAAAATGGCTGGTTCCCGCTTGCAAAGCCTTACCATCCTGCATCATAGCTTCGATCGAATAGGTAGCATCCGCGCCTGGGAAACGTTCATTCTCCGGCTTCTCTCCGGCGACAACCGGCATAGCCAATACCGTTTCGGAAAATTCGCGATACATTTCTAGGATTTTCAGTGTTTCTTCCATCGCCTCGGCTTTGGACGCATGAGCGGTATGGCCTTCCTGCCAGAGAAATTCACTGGTCCGCAGGAACATTCTGGTTCGCATTTCCCAGCGCACGACATTTGCCCACTGGTTTATCATCACCGGAAGATCGCGCCAGCTTTGCACCCAACGGGCAAAAGCGGTGCCGATAACGGTTTCGGAAGTGGGGCGAACCACGAGCGGTTCTTCAAGCTTTGCATCAGGGTCAACGACAAGTCCGCCGTCTTCGCCCTTCATCAGGCGATGATGCGTAACGACTGCCATTTCCTTGGCAAAACCTTCGACATGCTCGGCTTCTTTGGCAAAATAGCTAAGCGGGATGAACAGCGGAAAATAACAATTTTCATGTCCGGTCGCCTTGATCCGCTGGTCCATCAGATATTGCACCCGCTCCCAGATGCCATAGCCCCAGGGGCGCATGATCATACAACCGCGCACGCCGGATTCTTCGGCGAGGTCGGCTTCCGCGACTACTTGTTGGTACCAAGCCGCAAAATCTTGTTCGCGGCTGATCGAAAGAGCACTTTTCTTCACTTGGTTTTCCTGCGGATGATAGTGTTCCGGTAAATCGTGTTACGGTAATTAGCTATCGAGTTTGTCAATCTTGGATTGGATATCGGCCAGCTGCTTCTTCAACGCCATGATTTCGGCGTCTTTTTCCGTCTCTGTCTCTTGCGATATATCGCCGGGTTCGGCGCTGTCATTGTTGCCGAGGCTCAATGCTTTTTCGAACACGCCAGCCAGAGGGCTTGCCTTTAGGGCATTTTCGACCGCTTCCTGAAACTGCTTCTGATTCTTGACCGCCATTTGGCCCAACGGATTTTTGTTGAGCGCGCCTTCAACCGCTTCCTGAAACTGCTTCTGGTTTTTACGAAAATTGTCCATCGACGCTTCCAGATAGGACGGCATCAACGACTGCATGCTGTTACCATACATCGAAATCAGCTGGCGCAAGAATTTGACCGGCAGCATCTGCTTGCCGCTGCTCTCCTCGTCGACGATGATCTGGGTCAGCACATTATGGGTTATATCTTCACCAGTCTTGGCATCGACGACCACAAAGTCCTGGTCATTGCGCGTCATCTCGGCGAGAAAATCGAGCGTGATATAGCTGGACGTCTGGGTATTGTAGAGACGGCGATTGGCGTATTTTTTTATAGTGATCGGATCGCCTGGTTTATTATGCTTGGACTTAGCCATGTCAGCTCCCGATAGGTTAAAATCTTATTGTGATTCAAGACAGTCTAACCGTCAAATATTTATATGTTGCACCAGCACTAAACCTATTTGTGCATCGCCGCAACTTCTCTTGTTATCCAGCATTTTTGCGCAGCATTTTCATCTTGTGCAACTGCGTTGAGTAAGCTGGTTCATTGCGACGCTATGTCCACTCTCTCGCCAGTCGATTACCGAGGCCGGTGATCAGCTCATATTGCGACAGGCCCGATTGTAAAGACGCAATCCCCAGATCAAATTGGCAATCGACCCAGTCCCCTTCTTTCAGGCCAGGAGCCACGGTCAGATCGATCGCGATCAGGTCCATGGAGACGCGACCAACCACCGGCAATCTGTCGCCCTCGTGGATAAAAAGGCCAATATTTGAAAAGCCGCGCAAATATCCGTCGGCATAGCCCATCGCCAATATGCCGATGTCATGGGGGCGATTGGCAATATATTGCGCATTATAGCCAACCCTGTCGCCTGCGCGCAGCGAACGGATCTGGATGATTTCCGCCTGCGGGATAGCCACCTGCTTTATCATGTTCGCCAATGCCGGGCGCTGGATCCCGCCATAGAGCGACAGGCCTGGGCGCGTGAGATCGAAATGATATTCGCTTCCCAGAGCGATTCCGGCGCTGTTTGCCAGGCTTGTCCGCTTGCCCGGGACGATGTCCAGCGCGGCTTTGAACCGGGCGAGTTGATCCTCATTCTGCGGCACGTCTTCATCGGCGCAGGCAAGATGGCTCATTGCGATGTCAATTTGCATGCCGGTAAAAAGGTCGCCGCTAAGATCTTCCACATTCATGCCAAGGCGGTTCATCCCGCTGTTGATCATGATGTCACAGGCCTTGCCCGATGGTTTCCAACGATCAAGCTGCTCCATGCTATTGAGCACCGGCTTCGCCGGGGATTGCAGGGCAAACGGCATATCAACAGCACGAACGCCGTTGAGCACCGACACGGATGTTTTGCCAACGGTCAGGTCTTCAATTTCGCGCGCTTCCTGCCAATTGGCGACAAAAAAGTCCGTGCATCCTGCCGTGATCAGTTTTTGCACAACAGCACGCACGCCAAGACCGTACGCATTGGCTTTGATCGCAGCTCCTGCCTTGGCCTTTCCGGACAGGCGGTCCAGATTGCGCCAGTTAGCCGCCAGCGCGTCGGAATCGAGCTTGATTGTCGCGGTTGGTGGTATGATTGACTTTGCTTCACTCATGGACCGAGCGATAGTGCCTTTATTGGTCTTCGTCGAGAGCCGCTTCGGGGTCATTGGGAATGCCCCACCAACTGACGACCAGCGCGATGAAAACAAATATCCACGTATACCAAAGACCCGAATAGGCATCGCCGGTTCTGGCTATAATATATCCAGCAATCAGCGGCAGGAAGCCGCCGAAATATCCTGCCCCGATATGATAGGGTATCGACATCGAACTATAACGAATTTTAGCCGGGAACATCTCTGCCAGCAACGCCGCGACAGAGCCATAATTCATCGCCGATAGAAGTCCGAGGAAAAGCAATATGCCGACCACCCCTATCATCGTTAAGACCGTCGGATATTGCTCGGAAAAATCATAGCCAGCCGTGTTCAGCAGCTGCTGAAGCTGTTCGCGCCGTTCCAGCCCCGGGTTCTCCCAACCATAATTGGCAATCGATAAATCTCTGGAACCAGCGGTCAGAGTCAGGATGGGGGCATCTGTCAGATCATAAGCAATGCCACTTGTCGTCAGATCTTCGATCAGGCGCCCGCATTGGGTTGCTTGCTGATCCGCGAACGGGTCATATTTACAATCGGGGCCCGAGACCGCAACTGGTGCCGTTTCCTGTGCTTGGGACAGCGCTGGATTGGCCAGATTGCCCAGCATCCAAAATGCCGGGAACAGGGTGATCAGAATCAAAATATTGCCCCAGATAATCGGTTTTTTCCGCCCGACCCGGTCTGACCATTTTCCGACAATTAGATAGAAACCCATCGACAGGAATCCAGCGACGCCAATCAATATCTCAGCAGTCGTATCATCAACCCTCATCGGCCCTTTCAGAAAGAAAAGGCTGGAGAAGAAGGCTGTGTACCAAATCGTCGTCAGACCAGCGGTAATGCCGAACATCGCGACAAAAATGCGCTTTGGGTTGCCGGGATAGGTCAAGCTCTCAACAAACGGGTTTTTGGAAGTGGTTCCTGCAGCTTTCATTGCTTGGAAAACCGGGCTTTCGGATAGCTTCAGGCGCATCCAGAGAGAGATAGCCAGCAATATCAGCGACAAGAGAAACGGCACTCTCCAGCCCCAGTCCGCAAACTCCTCAGCAGGAATTAAATAGCGGCAGGACAATACCACCGCTATGCTTAGGACAAAGCCGCCGACCACGCTAGCTTGGATGAAGCTGGTGTAATAGCCGCGTTTTTCCGGGGGTGAATGTTCGGAAACATAGATGGCCGCGCCGCCATATTCCCCGCCCAGCGCCAGTCCCTGCAAGATACGGAAGGAAATAACGATTATCGGCGCTGCCATGCCAATGGATTCAGCCGATGGTATCAACCCAATTCCGGCTGTAGCGATGCCCATCAGGGTTACCGTCACGAGAAATGTATATTTGCGGCCAAGCTTGTCGCCCAGATAGCCAAACAGGATGGCTCCCAATGGACGGAAGCCAAAGCCGACGGCCAGTCCGGCCCAGACCAATAAAGTTTGCAGGGTTGTGTTCTCGGACGGGAAAAAGGCGATGCCGACAAAACCTGCAAGCGTGGCGTAGATGAAAAAATCATACCATTCGAAAATGGTGCCAGCGGATGATGCCGCTATGACCAGACGAATTTCTTTCACCGTCGGCTCACGTTGTCCGGCGATAGCGGCTTCACTGGCCATATTTTGCCCTCCCCAAGACGATTTTTCTTATTCCAGTTCGAGTATCACGGCATCGACGGCAAGACTATCGCCCTGCGCGGCTTCGACCGATTTCACCACACCATTTTTCTCGGCGCGGAGAATATTTTCCATTTTCATCGCTTCGACAACGGCCAAAGGCTGGCCTTCGATGACAGTGTCGCCTTCACCAACATGCAGCGCGACCAGCAGGCCGGGCATCGGGCAAAGCAGATATTTCGACAGATCGGGTGGAATTTTCTCGATCATATATACGGCATGCTGCGCAACATGGGCAGGCAGGATACGCGCCTTGTGGGTCGCTCCATGGCTGTTGAGCGCAAAGCCGTTGGCGGTCTTGACGATTTTCACCGACAGCGGCTTTCCGGCCACTTCGGCGAGGATTAGGCTGTCACCAGGCGTATATTCCATAGAAAGATCGACATCCTGGCCATCGACCATGATTTCTTCTTCGGAAATAGACACGTCCATGACCTTGTCCCCGATCTTGACCTGCCATTCGGAAGGCGGATCGAGCCGCTTGCCGAGCTGGTTATCGATGCGGCGCGCGCGGTCGGCATGAGCG
>JABMNS010000179.1 GCA_013204445.1 Sphingomonadales bacterium | reverse complement strand
ATTATGGCGGGACGATAGAGAAGCGGATGACCTTTCCTTCGGAAGTCTTGAAAAAAGTGCTCGGCGCGGTGGGCAAGGATCTCGCCGTTATCGTCAAATATTCGATGACCGACGGGCCCAAGGGCAATGATATCTCCGACGGGATTGCGGTTGCCAAGCGACTGGAGGCAGACGGTGCGCATATGGCCGTGCTGTCCAATGGCTTGAACGTGGAGTCGATCACCGCAATGTTCGGTTCTCCGCTTCCGCCAGCGACGGGCGGAGGGAACGCGATCATCAAAATTGGAAGCTGGATCCAGTCGCTGACGGCCCCCAAGGACGTGGTTTTTCGTGATAATTATCTGCGCGAGCTGGCGCAGCAGGTTCGCGCAAATGTCGACATGCCGCTCGCCTATCTTGGCGGCGTGCAATCTCTCGAGGGCGTCCAGAACGCAATGGATGACGGATTTGACACGATCGCAATGGGTCGCGCTCTGGTGTTCGATCCGAATTTTGTCAACGAACTGCAATCGGGCGCGATCACGCGATCCGGCTGCACTGCCTGCAATCGCTGTGTCACGATGATGTACACACCGGGCGGGACGAGTTGCATTGAATCGCCCTACAAACCCGATCCGAAACTGAATCAAGTGGGAGCTGCGTCATGAGTCAGGATTTTTCTGGGCAAGTCGCCTTTATCACGGGCGGCAGCGACGGTATCGGGCGTGCGACTGCTGAATTGCTCGCCGAACGCGGGGCGACAGTGATCGTCTGTGCTCGGGGCGAGGAGAAGCTCGAAGCGACCCGAGCGTCGATCGAAAAGGCGGGCGGCAAAGTCGAAGCACATCAGCTTGATGTCACCGACAGCGATGCCTTTACCGCGCTAATCGAGGACGTCGCCAAACGCCATGGCCGCCTCGACATGATGGTCAACAACGCGATGGCGGTTCATTATGCGCCGATCTCGAAACTCAAGCTCGAACATTGGCGCAAGGATTTTGCGGTCAATGCCGATGCGGTATTTGTCGGCACCAAAGCGGCGTTGAATATAATGACCGCTGCCGGCAAAGGATCGATCGTCAACATCAGCTCGACCACCGCCATTCGTGCCGCGCCGATGATGTCGAGCTATTCTGCGTCCAAGGCCGCGCTGATCCAGTTCACCGCTGTTGCGGCGATGGAGGCAGCACGGTCGGGTGTACGGGTCAACGCCATTGTGCCAGGACAGGTGCAGACCGCGGCCAACGAAGATTTCGCGGCCAAAATCCCGGAAGTGGCAAGCAAAACCACCGAAGCCATCCCGATGGGGCGCGGCGGTGAACCCGCCGAGCTCGCTGAATCCATCCTGTTCATGCTCTCCGATGCCGCCAGCTATATTACCGGCGTCGCTTTGCCCGTCGATGGCGGAAAGTCGGCGCAGCTTTATCTGCCGTCGTGAATGATCGGGTAAAAATTGACGGCGGAGTCGTGGTCATTACCGGTGCCGCCAGCGGTATCGGTGCGGGGCTGGCCCGCCATGCAGCATCGCGGAATATGAAACTGGTGCTCGCCGACTGGGACGAAGAACGGCTCAAAAATTTCGCACTGGAATTGCCCGGCGAGACATTGGCACTATCGACCGACGTCAGCAACGAAGACAGCGTGAACGCCCTTGCCGATGCAGCCTTCGAACGTTTTGGCACGATCGACCTGCTGTTCAACAATGCCGGCGTGATGACGGCGGGCCGCAGCTGGGAAATTGATGCCGAGACCTGGCAACGCTCGCTCGATGTCAATATCGGCGGGGTGGTCAACGGCATGCGCTCTTTCGTGCCCCGGCTGCTGGCTGCAGACCGACCGGCCCATATTATCAATACCGCGTCGGTGGGCGGCTTTTATTCGGTACCCTTATTGGCACCCTATATGGCCAGCAAGGCTGCGGTGGTGGCGATTACCGAAGCGCTGGCTGGCGAACTGGCCGCGATGGAAGCGAAGGTCGGCGTATCTTTGCTCGCTCCCGGCCCGGTGAAAACCGATTTGATGCGGGATGAGGCTCCCAAGGCATCTGCAGAATTCTGGAACGCGTTGCGCGGCGTCGCGGACCGCAAGGGCAAAACACCGGAAGAATTTGCACCACTTGTCTTTGCAGCCATTGAACGCGGAGATTTCTGGATCATACCGCAACCGGAATCGCTCGACGACCGGCTGCGTGAGCGGACGACAATGGTATTGGAACGGCGACATCCAGCCGACAAGAGAGGGCGTGGAAAATGAGCAAGTGGGATAAGGAAGTCGATATATTGGTCATAGGCTCTGGCGCTGGTGGGCTGCTTTCAGGCCTGGTTGCCGCCAAGAATAACGCCGAAGTGCTGATCGTCGAAAAAGAGAAACTATGGGGCGGCACCTCTGCTACTTCGGGCGCGGGCATCTGGATTCCCGGTAGCGACAATGCCAAGGCCGAGGGCTTTGAAGACAATACCGAGGAGGCCTTCAAATATGTCCGCGCGCTGTCCGCAGACAATGTGCCCGACGAGAATATCCGTGCCTATGTCGATAATGGCGCGGACATGCTCCGCTGGATGCAGGCCAACGCGCCAGTGCAATATATCTCCTTTCCCTATCCCGATTATCATGCCGAGAATCCCGGTGGCAGCCCGACCGGATATCGCACCCATTTGCCGCTGCCGATGGCGAAGAAATATACCGATCCATCGATCCGCACACTGCGCCACCCGTCGCCGGCAGCCAGCCTGTTCGGCTATATCAACTGGGATATCGGCGAGGCTTATACATTTCTGTACCGTCCGAAATTCTGGTGGCTGACACTGGCCAAAATGCTGAAAAATTATTGGCTCGACCTGCCGTTCCGCCTTACCTCGGACAAGGATCGCCGACTGACCCAGGGCAATGCGCTGGTCGGCGGGTTGCGTCTGGCGCTCAACGAGAAAAACGTTCCGCTGTGGCTGAACAGCCCGATGCAGGAACTGATCGAGTCGAAAGGCAAGGTCAAAGGAGCGGTGATCAATCATCTGGGCCGGGATATCCGGGTCAAGGCGCGCAAGGGTGTCATTCTTGCTGCAGGCGGTTTCGATAAAAATCAGAAAATGCGCGAGGAGAACGCACTGCTATACCAGAATGCCATTTATTCGGGCGGCACGTCAGGCAACACCGGAGACTCGATTGTGGCCGGACAAGCGATTGGCGCCGGTACGATGAACATGCAATCGACATGGGCCGCTCCGGTCTGGTATGTGCCCGGCGAAGATCGCGGCAGGCTGTGTACGATGGAACGCGCCCTACCCGGCGGGATCATGGTCAACCAGAAGGGAGAACGCTATCTCAACGAGGCAGCGTCCTATCATGTGACCGGCCAGAAAATGGCGCAGCGTGAGGCCGAGCATGGCGATGCGAGCCCGACCTGGTTCGTGTTCGACGCCGATTATCGCCGCAAATATCCGGCTGGCCCGCTGCTACCCGTGATCCCCGACTGGTTTCAGGAAGGTGCGGTGCAGACAATCATGAAAAAGGCGAAGAGCATCGGCGCACTGGCGGAGCAGATCAGCATCGATCCGGCAGCTCTGGAAGCCACTATCTCCCGCTTCAACACCCATGCCGCCAACGGCGAGGATCCCGATTTCCAGCGCGGCCAGGCGGCCTATGACAAAATGTACGGCGACCCCAGCGTCACCCCCAACCCCTGCCTTGCGACCATCGACAAGGGGCCGTTTTACGCGATGCCAATCTATCCCGGCGATATCGGCACCAATGGCGGATTGCGAACCGATGCGAAAGCACGAGTGCTCAATGAAAAGGGTAAGCCGATTGGCGGGCTTTATGCGGTGGGCAATAACGCCGCTTCGGCGATGGGCGAAAGCTATCCCGGTGCGGGTGTGACGATTGGACCTGCGCTGACGTTCGGGTATATTGCTGCGCGGCATGCGTTGGGGGTGAATGATTAGACTGTTGGAAGGCGTCATATTGCCAGTAGGGCAGGCTAGAAAGGCCGCAACTGTTCAGGTACCGCTATCGCGTTGAGGCAATGCCCGATTTTCCTTGCGTTCCCATGTCTCAATTAAGAACAGAGCAATCGAACCAGCGCTATTCAGAGCCAAGCGAGCTATCCTTGGATCAATACGTTTGAAACCCTTTTCGCGTCCATGAGCATCGCCTCCATGAGTTCGCAACGCACCGATTCCTTTGGTCACTAAAGTTAATCCACCCAACACTTGGCGGACATCTTGCTCTAGTTCTGGAGTTAAATCAGTTCGGCCGGGCGATAAACCAAGCGGCTCTTGTGTTGTTTTTAGCAACCCATCTATGTCTTTTTTTGATGGAAGGGCCAACCCAAGCTCTATCAAAATTGATCGACACACTGCTTCAATAAGCGCGCATGCCGCCGTACCAGCATCTTCAGGGTCATCATCCAGATTGGAAATAGCGCGAGCCATCTCCATCTGAACCGTGTCAAAATCTAGGACTTCAACTTTGCTAATAAATGGCTCTACTATCGCCCCTGAACCAGATTTCTTTGTCAGATGGGCTTTGCCACTAACCACAACCATGGCTAATCCATCTGGTGTCAATGCTTGATTGATATGTTCGCGAACAGCTTCCACTTTTTCTGGCTCCGAGAGATATTCACGAGGATCACACACTTTCAGAAGTACGCACTTGATGCGTTCCTGCCCGTCGATTTGCGCAGCCGCTCGACGTAGGCAATCTAACGTCGCTGGCACCCGCGAACTTGAACCGATGCGCAAGTCCAATCCGCAATCTAGGAAAAACTGCTCAAGTTTTGGTCCCGAACGATAAATTCCGACTGGTGGTGTTGTGTCGTTTCCGCCACCACCAGTAATGGTATCGACTAATGCGCCAATTACATATGGTGAGAAGCTTGATTCCATCCGGCAGCAATAACCAATGCGCCAAACAGGACAAAGTATATTGATCAAATTTCGCACGTTTAGCTTGATGAGCTTCGTTCTACACCTGTTGAATTTTGAAGAGGTCCATCAAAACAACCAATATACATCAATCGCCATGCCCCTCTACCCCACCCACCACCAACGGTGCCATATAACCCGGCGTAAACCAGATCGGCGAGGCCCATGCCATCTCCACAATGCGCTTTGGCATATTGTTTTTGCATTCTGCCGGACGCCGGCTCACCGGCAGGGCAGAGCATTGGGATTCGCTCCAGCGGAGGGTCGGGGCCTCGACCGCGCGCATATAATAATAGGTTGAAACGCCCGCGTCATAGTCCGGATCATCATAGACCGTGCACAGATTGTCGGCGCTTCCCTTTGCATCAAGATTGATCACCTTGGAATGCTTCTGCCCGTCGCGGTCGATCCAGCCCTTGATCAGCTGCAGCTTCTCCAGCGGCTTGGACAGCGGATCGCGTTTCGCCTGAACGAGCAGCTGAAAGGGCTTCATCTGCGCGGCCAGCTTTGACCCCATCGGGGTACCGCGCGCATAAGCCGTCGCCAGCCAGTTTGCGTGCGAGCAGATATTCTCTGGATAATGGCCAGCGAAAAAGCGCGGCTCGATCCGGGGCCCAGTGGTGGCAAAGGCCTCGCGCCGCTTCATCGACTGGAAAATCGCATCGCGGGAATTTTCGACCGCATAGACTCCGGCCAACCCGCCGGGGTTGCTGACCAACCGGTTGAACCGCCCGAGACCCGCCACGCCGAGCCGCCCCTTCAGATTGGTTTCATAGGCTATATGCCCGCCCCAGTCCGCTTCGCCGACACCGCCAGCGGCGCTGATATGGGTATCGGTGCTGCCGATAAAGCCGAATTCGAACGGGTTGGGCCCGCCCTTTTGCTCCTCCGCCATGCCATAGAGCAACGCGCCGCGCGCAAAATCGCGCGAGGACAGGCAAAAGCCCTTGTAGAGATTGTCTTTCCTGTCAAAATATTGGTCGGTGCACAAAGGGCTGTCCGAGTCCATCAGCGCGGGAAGCCATGTGGATATTTCAGGGGCCTGTTCGGCTTGCCCGAATTGCCGCAATTGTTCGACATCACACAGCTCGTCATTATCGCCCAAGATATCGGAAATGCCGTTGAGGCATTCGGACGTCCCCTTGTGCTGGGTGATTTCCATCAACCGGTCATAGGCATTGCGGAGCAGCCAATAGGCGCTTTGCGAGCTTTCCGAAAAGCCGTCCATATATTTGGGGTTGAATGCATTGCCTCCGGAAATATTGCTATTGTGCGGGATCGAGATGACATCGCAGGCGTCGATGCCCAGGCGACATTCCTTCTCAAAACTGGTCAGCAGTTCGTAATTGCTGGGGTGCGAAAAAAAGGTCGCAGGTAATTCCGGCACGCTGGCATTCTGGAAAATCGTGTTGCGGTGCATATGCTGGGCATTGGGCGCGCGGGTATATTCATAACCGACAAAGCTGGTGAAGCCGCACGCAGGCGAGCGATCATAGGCGGTTTCCGCCGAGCGTTTCATATCCTGCCAGACGATCCTGTCCGCTGCTTGGCAATCCTTGTTGTCTTTGCCGCAAACCTCTGCATTGCGCGTCGGTCGGGGCTCGCCATTTTGCCGCATGAAGATGCGAACACCCTCTTCCCCCCCCGCGCGGAAAGTCTGACAGGCGTCGCTGTCATAGCCGGGAAACGCTCCTTTTGTCCGGCAAATATAGCCTTCGCCGAAGGTCTCGGCATGGTCGGTGACTGCGGCGAAATCGAGCGGGCGGGAAAGCTGCATAGTGCGTTTGGCAAATCCGTTCTCCACCGGCACATCAATCGCCTGCCCTTGAGAGAAACGATAGACATCGTCGGGGAAAGTCCTTGTGCCATCGGGGAAAGCGTCCGCCGACACCGCGGTGTGAATATGCAGATCGCCAAACATTGCCTTTTTGGTGGGGTAACGCTCGCTGCACTGGTCGCGCGCTTCGGAATAGGTCAGTTCCGGCTGATAGCCGAAGGCATAATAGGCCGGCATCGATTTGTGGGAACTGGGTGGTTCGACGACCACCGTCTTGTCGATCGAATAGCGCGTGATCGACGACAGCAGTTTATAACCGCCCCAGAGTAGGGCGAGCAGGATGACAATGGCTATTGCTGTTTTCTTTAGTGCGCCGATCACGGCCTAATCGGCCCTGACCTTGACCTTGGGCGCGGCCTGCCCCCGCCGCATGGCGTTGACAAAGCCCTCCAGCGGAGCGGGTTCCGGCACCGGTCCGTCATGATCGCCATCGCGCTTCCAATATTCCGCGAAGCTCGGGAACAGCTTGTGGAAATTGCCCTCGGTCCAGTCCTGGTCGGGCCAGCGCATCTTCCTGTCGCCCACCGGCGGCTTGTTGAGATCGGTCGCGTACCAGTAGAGCGGCAAGCGCCGGGCAAAATGCCAGCGGCCGTCCTGACGGACATAATCATCGGCGTACATCATCTGCATGATCACCCACTCGACGCCCGCCTCATGTTCATTCTTCGAATAGACGATCCCGTGCGCATGATCCGGATCATCGAACTCGATAATATGCCCGCCGATATGGTGCGACGTTTCGGTAAAGGGCGAGCGCAAGGTCCGGTCCATATAGGCGCGCAGAGCCTTGCGTCCCGATCCCGCCTTGCCCACCTTCACATCCTCGGGGAACAGCGTCACCATCATGTCGATATCGCGCATGTCCAAGGTCAGTGCATATTTCGCCGCCAGTTGCCGGATCGCGTCCAGCGATTCCAGCCGGTCGATACGGGTTTCCAGATCACTCATGATTTGCCAATCCCGCAGGACTGGCGATATTGCAAACGGTCTGTTATTTTGAATTCCTCCCCGAACCTTGCGATATTACGCATATCGCGCCCAGATTCAAGACGTTCCTTACTATTGCGTAATATAATTATATTTTAATTACGGTTTGAGCCCAATCTGATATCAAAAACCATTGATTTGCGTAATTTTATATGTAATGGGTAGGCTGAACGCCGGCAACAGAACCCGGCTTGCAAACAAAGTCCGGGAGATCACGATGTTCATTCACCTTAATAGCCGTCTCGCATGTCTGCCGCTGATAGCCCTCATGCTTCCGGCCACCGCATATGCCCAAAGCGAGAATCAGGGCGATGAACGCGCGGACAGCAATATCATCATCGTGACCGCGCAAAAGCGCGAAGAAAATATTCAGGAAGTGCCGATTGCGATTTCCGCCATCGGCAGGGACTATCTGGATTCCCGCGACATCACCTCGATCGATAGCCTCGGCGCTATCGCCCCCAATGTGAAATTTGAACGCGCTCCTTCCAACAAGACAATATCTCAAATCGCCATTCGCGGGTCGGTGACGATCAACCCGGCGGTAACATGGGAGCCTGCCGTCGGTCTCTATCTCGACGGGGTCTATATCGCCAAGGCGCAGGGTTCGATCTTTGACATCGCCGATCTCGAACGGGTCGAGATTTTGCGCGGCCCCCAGGGCACGCTATACGGTCGCAACAGTCTCGCTGGAGCGGTCAACCTGGTGACCCGCAAGCCGAGCGGCGAACTGCGCGTGTCGGCGGAGGCGAGCTATGGCAATTTTGATTATTGGCGGGCGAAAAGCACGGTTGATCTTCCCGCACTGGGGCCGCTGAAAATCAAAGTCTCCGGCCAGATTGAAAAACGCGATGGCTTCGTCAATGTCGCGCCCGATGCCTTTGGAATATTGCCGAACCCGCTGGTCAACGACACCAATGACCTCGACGGCAAAAGCGTCATGGTACAGGTTCGGTTCGAGCCGACCGACAGCCTGACCTTTGATTATGCCTATGATTATTCGAAGCATAGCCAGCGCCCCAATGCCAGCCAGTTGCTTTCAATCAACCGCAATGGCGATCCGCGCGATATTTTTGACCCGGCCAATCCCAACTTTGTCGGCATCCCGCTGGGCCTGTTCGCGAGTCAGGAACGGCTCGACACGATGACCATTGACGGTGACCCGCTGTTTGAAACATCGCGAACATACGGTCATTCGCTCACCGCGACGCTCGATCTCGGCGATGCCCAGATCAAATCGATCACCGCCTATCGCGACCTGCGCTGGACCGACAGCGCCGACCTCGACGGTTCACCGTTCGATATCGCCTTCACCGCGCGCTTTACCGACATGGACAGTTTCAGCCAAGAGCTGCAGCTCACCGGAACCGCACTGGATGACCGCTTCAACTATGTGCTTGGCGGCTTCTATTATGACGAGACTGCGGGAACGGTAAACCCCCAGACGTTTTTCGGAATCTTCGGACCATTCGGGAACCAGTTTGACTCGCGCTATGCCTCCAACACCGAGGCATGGGCTGCCTATGCGCAGGCAGATTTTGCAATTACCGATGCGTTAAAACTCACTGTCGGCGCGCGCTACACCGAAGAAACCAAAGACATCAGCCGGTTCCTGCAGGTCATTCGCGACCCATCGATCCCAGCGGTTGCCCTGCCCTTCACGGTAGCGGATATCGGCTTCGGCGATCTGCCTGACGCGAAGTTTGATGATTTCAGCCCGTCGGCAACCTTGAGCTATCAGATCAATCCCAACGTAAATGTCTACGCGCGTTTCGCCAAGGGTTTCAAATCCGGTGGCTTTAACGGCGAGACCAATGCCTTTGGTCCCCCGACGGCCGGGTGCCCGACCGGTACGCCCGAGCTATGTAATCCCTACCGCCCCGAAAGGGTCGACAGCTATGAACTCGGCTTGAAAAGCGTATTTGCCAATGGCGCGGTGGTTCTGAATGTCGCCGGTTTTTACGACAAGCACAAGGATATCCAACTATCTGTCTTCGAAGCCACTGGCGCGGCTTCGTCCACCGTGCTCAATGCCGCCAAGTCGACTATCTGGGGCCTGGAACTGGAAACGGTCATCCGCCCAACCGACTGGCTGACGATCAACGGCTCGCTTGCTTATCTGAACGCAGAATACGACAGCTTTATCGAACGCGGCGTCGATGTCACCGATAACCGCGCCTTCCCGCACACACCAAAATATACGGCAGCCGTGGGCGTTGACTGGCGCGCAGCCGAAGGGAATTGGGGCCGGTTCAATATAATTGGTGATCTCAGCATGGTCTCGAAATATCATACCTTCCCTTTTGCGCTGCGTGCACCGAACCCTTCAGATCAGGTCGCCGGCACCACCGAATCTCCAGGGCGGACCATGGTGAATGTTTCGGCGAATGTGACAAAAATTCCATTGGGCGGCGGCGCGTTAAGAGTTTCAGGCTGGATCCGTAATCTGACCAACGAGAATGCGCCGACCAACTTCATCGACTTTGGTCCGGGATTTGGAGGCTTGCTTTTGGGGTATTTTCCCGACCCGCGCACTTACGGGCTGACCGTCGGGGTCGAGTTTTAGGCCATTCCAATATTGAACCAGAGAATATTGCCGACGTTGTTGCCTGAGCGATGAACAGCCCCGGCATAAGCAAACCATCGGAAAGGGTCGGTCGGTTTCGCGGCTGGCATGTCGTTGGCGGCGGCTTTCTCAATTCGATGCTGTTGATTGGCGCGACCATCTATTCGTTCGGGCTGTTCGTCAATCCGGTTGAACAGCAATTCGGGTTGAGCCGGGAACAGGCAAACCTGGGGTATGTTGCCTTGCTGGTCGGCTTCGCTCTTTGGGCCCCTGTCGTCGGCAAATTGCTCGGCCGCTTTGACGTCCGGACCGTTTCATGCGTTGGCGCGGGAAGTTTTGCCGCCGGCATGGTTGCTCTTTCTGTGACGCAAACACCGTGGCTGCTCGGCCTGTTAATATTGATTCCGGTGGCTTTTGGTGTGGTAGCTGCCGGCGCATTTACGGCCAACACGGTCGTAACGCGCTGGTTTTTCAAGTTGCGGGGCCGGGCATTGGGCATCGTGGCCATCGCAACCTCGGTTGGCGGTTTTATCATCCCCCCAATTTTTGCGGCGTTATTGACCGAATTCGGGTGGCAGCTCGCGTTGGCCATCATGGGGATCGGCGTTGGAATACTGGCGAGCCTGTCTGCCCTTTTACTGCTGCGCAACAAGCCTTCGGATATTGGCAATGTTCCCGACGGTAAAGCAGCAGACGCGGACAGCATTCCGGCGGTTGAACAGCCCCCGCTCTCAGCGGCCCAAATCGGCCGATCCCGCAATTTCTGGCTCGTTGCGGTCGGCGTCGGGTTGCTGCTGGGCAGTGACCAGGCCGTATTGACTTCGCTGGTGCCCTACGGGATCGACCGGGGCTTTACGCTCGCCGAAGCGACGTTCCTCATTTCGGCGCTTACCGGCTCAGCAATCATCGGCAAGCTGATATTGGGCTGGCTGTGCGACCGGATCGACAAACGATATCTTTTTGTGGTGGTGGTAGCATGCAATCTGGCGTTTCTGGCCGTGCTCCTTTTGGAATCCGGCTATATCCAGCTCCTCATTGCCGCCGCCATCATCGGTCTGGCGGTGGGCGGAGTTTATCCGGTATGGACATCCTTGACTGCAGACTGCTTCGGCAGCGGGTCATTTGGCATCGCTTATGGACTGATGAACATCGTCGCCATGCCCTGTGCTTTGATTTCGGTTCTACTGGCCGGGCGCAGCTTTGATCAGACCGGTAGTTACAGTTTTGCCTTCGCGGTGTTTATCACTCTAGATATATTGGCCGCATTGCTGGTTTTTGCGGTGCGCGGCAACGCGAGAGTGACGCGGCCAGCAGAAAGCGAAATGACTAAGAGGTGCGTCAACCGAATGACTCCGGCGGCTCGCCCATGACCTGCACCGTCGCGCTGCCCTCGTCGTCGACCGAATGGATAAGGCAGCTTTTGCGGGATGATCGCGTCTCGGAAATCCACCAGCGGCCATCGTGTTTCACATAAATATCCTGATATTCAACGCCCATCTGGGTGAGCGTCCGCTGCTCGAGATTGATATTGTGGAAGAACAGCGGCCACCAGCCGGTTGCTCGCGATTCGCTCTCAAACTCGACGATTCCGGTTCCGCCCTGATGGATATCGAAAATATGCGCGCCACAACCCATCTGCCGATAGATTTCAATAAACGGGTCACGCGCATTAAAAGGCGGAAAGCCATCGAACAATATTTTTGCATCCGGCAGGAAGCAATCGCGCATCGTCTCCGGATCCTTGGCATCCGATGCCTGGAGATACCGCATTTTGAGATCACGAATGGCGCGATCATCCTCGATCCGCTGGAGGCGGTTTTCCAGATCCATATAATTTCTCCTTTGCGTAATCACTGCGCTACGATATTACGCAAATCAAGGTTCAAGGGAGTATCTAATGCGATTTTCAGGAAAAAATGTGGTTGTCACCGGCGCGGCCT
>JABMNS010000026.1 GCA_013204445.1 Sphingomonadales bacterium | reverse complement strand
GTTGGAAAGCTGCGGCCCTGAATGCCTGATCATCAACCCGTTGCCAATCTTGCGCCTTGACCAAGTTAATGTGACAATGCCGGCCCTCGTTACGCACGAGGGGCAGCGACCCTATGCGTTACCCCTATGCTCCGGGCGCATGATATGAAGGCGAATGTGCGATGTGCTTCTCCTTTTGTCAGTTGCAATTGTAGTTCTGGAATTTCGGATATGCCGCCTGATCCCCGTTGGCGGTTCTCGAGCCCTGAAACACTTCGCTAGTTAGAAAAGTGTGGACATGGCCAATTTACATCATATACTAAGCAATTGAAAATATACTAATAAGTAGATTATCGTATCGCAAAAGACGCGGGTAGCTAGTGATAGAGAGAGGGTTCTTGCCATGATTCAATCTGGTCAAATGATATTCTCGCCGACGGAAAAGTTATTTTTGGTCATCCCGCGGCAGCAGTCGTTGCGGAGATTACATTAGCGCGAGGTTCTCAACGGATAAGGGAACAACTCGTTTGATACATTTTCTGTCGCAAGTAGAATAATCCCTGTCCCTCTTTACGGCTCTGTGCGGGTCGGACCTTTACGCCCGCCAAGGGCTTATGGCGCAGCACTGAGATCTGACTTTTAAGGGAGCGTAACCGTGGAACCTGTATTTAATATTGGACGTCACAAAGTTTGGCGTATCGAAGAGTGGGCTGGTAAATTCGCTCCACCGGAGGGGCTTTTTGCCGAATATGAAGCTGAGGCATTTGCGATGGAGGAAGAGGGCTTTACTCCGGATTATGTGCAGGACGGGCAGATATACGCAATTCTTCAAAGCTGGCTGATCGAAGCTGACGGGCAAGTAATCCTGGTCGACACAGGTGCCGGCAACGGGAAAGATCGGCCCCATATACCGGTTTTCGGGCAGTTGGAGACTGATTTTATCACGCGCTTCAAGCAGAGCGGGAAACAACTAGAAGACGTCGACATCGTCATCTGTACCCATTTGCATATCGATCATGTTGGGTGGAATACGCGCTGGGACGGCGAGAATTGGGTGCCCACATTTCCTAACGCCAAGTATATTTTTCCCGCCATTGACCGGCAGGCATGGGATCCGGCTGGAGAAATTTATCCTTCGATGCGCGGGCGAGATGTGAATGCAAATGTATTTGAGGACAGTATCCAGCCGATCCTCGACGCGGGACTTGCGGAACTGGTTGAAGATGGTTTTGAGCCTGCCCCTAGCATGGTCTTGCGTAACGCGCCGGGGCATACGCCAGGGCATATGGTTTTCGAGGTGCGAAGCGAAGGCGATCGTGCGTTATTTACCGGCGATATCCTGCACCATCCGATGCAAGTCATTCGACCCGACTGGAACAGTGTTTATTGTGAGGATCGCGTCGCCGCCGCACAAACAAGGCGACATGTGATCGAAGATGCTGCGTCGGATGGCGCACGAATAGTGCCAGCCCATTTTGGCGGTTCACATAGTATTTTCGTACAGAAAACTGAGGGAGGGTTCAGGCCGATAAAAGCCTGATCAATATGTAAATATGGAAAAAACTCACACTATAACACCCTTCAACCCTGATGCACCGAACTTAAAAAGTGATCCTTATCCAATTTTCAAATCTTTGCGTGAAGAAGACCCGATTCATCGTGCAGAAGCGGGATATTGGGTTGTAAGCAGATACGAGGATGTACGAAATACGTTGATGGATCGACAAGGGTTCGGGCAGGGAGACTTTGTTAAGAACATTCAGCTTTTTTATGGTCCCGAATTTGATGTTCTTAGTCACACTTCATATAAATGGCTTTCAGAGATCTTTTTGATGCAGGATCCCCCGCATCACACGCGCTTGCGCAGCCTTGTGACAGGTGCGCTTACTGCGAAACGTGTTCGTGCGATGGAGCCACGAATTCGAGAGATCACCAATCAGTTGATCGATGATTTCGAAACTGACCGTAAAACCGACATAATCGCCAATTTTGCTTATAAACTCCCGGTTCTGGTCATGTGCGATATGCTCGGCGTGGCGCCAGATGACGAGAGGCTCGATTTGGTAATCGACGCGATTGCCCAAAGTTTCATCATCTTCGAGGCTCGGGCGCTTTCCGACAAAGAACTCGCAGTCGCCGATCGTGAAATTGCATTTCTGGAAGAATTTTTTGGAGAGTTGTTCGAGAAACGCAGGGCCGAGCCACAAGATGATTTGACCACTGCGCTGGTTCAATCGGGAACCGGTGAAGACGCTCTATCGTTGCACGAATTGGTGACGGTCGCGATCGGCCTATTTGGTGCCGGGTTTGAAACGACCGCTCACTTGATCGGAAACGGGCTGCTTTGCTTTAGTCGTTTCCCAGAGCAATGGGAAAAGCTTCGCAACGATCCAGAAAGGCTTAGCGCTGCGGCCATCAATGAAATTCTCCGCTATGAAAGTTCTTTGATTGCAACATATCGGACCGCTCTGGAACCCCGTGTCATTCACGGACAAGAAATTGCAGAAGGGGAAAAAGTGCTGACTTTAATCGGTGCGGCTAACCGAGATCCTCGGCATTTTGAGCGTCCCGACGAATTCGACATCACTCGTAACGATGCAACACATATGAGCTTCGGGGGTGGCATACATTTTTGCGTTGGAGCAGAGTTAGCGCGGCTGGAAGGCCGCATCGCTTTTGCCGAACTTGTGCGGCGCTTGCCTGAACTCAAGGTCGATGTTCAAACGCCAGCCTGGCGGGACGGATTTATGTTCAGGGGCATGGCGCGCTTGCCCGCGGAATGGTGAGATTTATATGTGGGTCGGACCCGGTTCACGAAGCGCTGGAAGCGATGTTCACTGAGGAAGACGACGAACACTGGCACTCCACTGGTCCGATGCAGGGCAGCGGGCCTGAAAGAGCCCGAGAAGGTAAAACGGATTGCGCCTGATCAATTTCTGTTGAACACGAATTCCCGGCTAGCCTCAGACTGCGCTCATGCCCGCAGTGGCTTCAACTTGCCTCTACCACATCCGAAGAGTCTTCGCTGTCATTGCCAAATTGAAGGTCATCGGCGTGCGGCTTGCGAGTCATGCGCCAGAATGCATCGTTCCTCCATGGTGTGATAGTGACGACCCGTCCCTTTGAATTGCGATACCAGTTCTCGGTTCCAGGGTGAGTCCACACGAGCTTTTCATGCGCCTCATCGATTTTTTGACGGTAATCTTCGTATACCTCGCCTTTGACCTCGACCGTTTCAGCCTCACGTTCTTCGCTGCTGAGTATGACCTCACCGGCGTAATGCATCTGGTTTTCAATATTGCGGATCATGCTGCCGCCATGGCCCGACCCGACATTGGGGCCTAGCAGGATGAAGAAGTTGGGAAAGCCCGGGACCAAGGTGCCGAGATAGGCCGCCGCATCATCCTCGCCCCACAATTCGCGCAATATGCGGCCATCCCGGCCCACCACATCATATGAACCCAGAACCCGGGTTGTCTGGAAGCCGGTGGCAAGAATGATGACATCTGCCTCTACTTCCTCGCCTGATGACGAGATCAGCCGCTTGCCTTCAACCCGCGCAAGATGTTCTGGGACCAACCGGACGTTCGGCTTCCTCAAAGTGCGATACCATCCGTTATCAAGCAGCATCCGCTTGGCGAAAGGCGGATAGTCCGGAAGAACGTCAGCGATTAAATCCTCCCGGTCTCCCAATTGTTCCGTCACGTACCGCGTAAATGCTCTACGATGGCCGTCGTTGATCGCATTAACGGCGCGATCGGGATGATCCCAGTCCGGGTCGCGGAACAGGGTTCCATGGACGCGGTCATTGAATGTCCAAGAGAGTCTCTGTTCAAGCCATGCCCGGTAAAGCGGAACAACCTGCATCAGGTAGCGCACACCTTCGGGCACGTCTTTGCGAAACTGCGGGAATGGCGCCGCCCATTGCTTCGAGCGCGCAAAAATCGTCAGCGTGGCGACTTCATCGGCAATCGCGGGCACAATCTGCATTCCGGACGCGCCGTTGCCGATCACGGCGACCCGCTTTCCGGAAAGGTCGGCATCGTCCGGCCAGCGGCTCGTATGATATAGGTCGCCTTCGAAGGTATCGAGTCCGTCGATCGTGGGATATTTGGGAATGTTGAGAATGCCAACTGCGCTAAACAGATAATCGGCGCTGTGGACTTCTGCTTTCCCGTCCGGGTTTGTTATCCTGACGTCCCATTTCCCGGTCTTTTCGTTCCAGCGCGCATCCTCTACCTGCCTGTTGAAGCGGGTATTCTCGTATAATTTAAAATGTTGCGCAGTATCAAGGAGATACCCTTCGATCTCGTCGCGCAACGGAAAGTATTTTGTCCAGTCGTTTGGACGGCAGGAGAATGTATAGGTCAGCGAAGGGGTGTCGACCCCGCACCCGGGATATCGGTTTTCGAACCAGGTACCGCCAAAATCCTCGTTCTTTTCAAACAGCGTATATTTCATACCAAGCTGCTGCAGTTCGATGCCTGCACACATGCCCGAGACGCCGCCGCCAATAACGATCGCGGATTTGTCCTTGATGCTTGGCGGCATGTCGCGTTCCGGCTGTTGAAATGCCATTCCAGCGGCGATGATGTCACCATATTCCTCCGGCACTTCCTCCGACATTGCTATAGTCAGCATCTGCGCAAGCCGAACATTGTCGGGTTTGGGCAGCGCCAGGCTTTTGCCTTTGATCCAGACTTCAATAGCATCGCTGGCAGCGGCGCGGATTTCATGTTGGATTTCATCCGGCAATTGGCCGCTGTCGTTGTCGTCCAGGCCCTGGGAACGCTTTGGCATGAAGGGCTCGTTTAGCCATTTATCCTGGCCGGTCATCTGGTGCAGCACCATCAGCAGAGCAGGGATATTGGCACGTTCCAGGCCTTCGCTAAGCAAATCCCAATCGACCTGCGATGAAGGGACCGGCCTTTCGGTGAACTGGTGCGTCATATTATATTTGATCCTTGAATAGGGGCACAGTCAGAGCTGCTGACGCTTTTGATCACAGCCAGCCGACAGGCAGTTTGTTCGCGCAGCGAAGCGGATCCAAGAAACTCCCTCCCCATGCAATTCATGGCTGCGGCTTGGCCAGCAATTGCCTCTGCCCGAAGAACGCCCATGGCTGCCCGCTCCATTCGGGTGAAACGTAATTTGCTGTGGGCGATTTTTTCCAATTCCAATTTTCTCTTCTGGTTACGGATATTTGCCATGTCATTGGGACGGATACTGACAGGATATTCGTATACTAGCCAGTATATTTTTGAAATAATGCACTATCTGCACCGCAATCCAGATTTGGGCGAGGCTGGAAGCCGGAGGATAATTTCGAAAACCTGGCACCACCATCTCTCGGCAATTCTGGAATTTCCTGACCTTGGGCCAACCCTCTTCCGCGGCGGTGTAATTGGCAGATGGACTCATTCTTCTGAACAGACATCTGTCGGCCAATTGCGACCATTCAGACAAGCGGCATTTGTGAAGAGCGTAGCCAGACGATTTTGATACGAACTGAGATGACTTTGCCGAAAGGAAGAATTTGACCGCTCATGAAATCTAGCTACTATGCAGTAGATAGAGACGGATCAACCGTCTGCTGGAGAGAAATGATGGTACAGGCATCCCAAGTTATTCTAACGGCAACAGAGGAAGTGACGCTTGGAGAACCTGCCGCCGATGCGGTTGCCCGCGCGGCGACAGAGCGTGACGCAAAAAAGGTATTCATCCTTTCAAGCACGCACCTCAACCGCAACACAGATGAGATTTCCCGCATCGAAGCGGCGCTGGGTTCGCGTCACGCGGCCACCCATGACGGAATCCAGCCTCACGCTCCACGTTCCGATGTTCTCAAAGCAGCAGCTCATGCGCGCGAAGTCGGTGCGGATTTCGTGGTTACGGTCGGTGGCGGTTCGGTAACGGACGCCGGCAAGATCATGCTAATCTGCCTCAAGCACGACATTACCACGATCGAACAATTCGATGATTTCCGGACCCGCGTCGACGATGACGGCAATGTCGTCATGCCGGTATTTGCTGGACCGGACATCAGGGCAGTCTGTGTGCCGACCACATTGTCTGGTGGCGAGTTCAACCCACTCTCGGGCGCGACGGACGAACGGATTAAGCAGAAACAGGCCTATACCCAGCGCGAAATGGTGCCCGTCATGGTAGTACTCGACCCGGCTATTACGGTCCACACGCCCGAATGGCTCTGGCTTTCCACCGGCGTACGGTCGGTCGATCATGCCACTGAGGCGCTTGCGTCGCTCATGTCGAACGATTTTGCCGACGGGATCGCCGACAGCGCGCTGCGGCTGCTTGCCGAAGGCTTGCCGCGAGTGAAGGCAGACCCCTCAGACCTTGATGCGCGGCTGAAGTGCCAGATTGGCGCCTGGCAGTCGATGATCCCGATTATCGCCGGTGTGCCGATGGGGGCCAGCCACGCAATCGGACATGTCCTGGGCGGCACCTGTGATGTGCCACATGGTCACACCTCCTGCGTGATGTCCCCTTATGTCCAGGCCTTCAACCTTTCAGTGAATGCCGATCGGCAAAAACGGATCAGCGCCTGTCTCGGCGATGCGAACCGCCCGGCCTCGGAATTGCTCGATGAATTGATCCGCGGCCTTGGCATGCCGCGCACTCTGAAGGAAGTCGGCGTAGGTGAAAAAGACCTTGATCTGATTGCCGAATATACACTTGAAGATATATGGGGGCGGACAAACCCGCGCCCGATCAATTCAGCTGACGACGTGATGCAGATCCTGCGCACGGCGATGGGTTGAAGTGAAATCCAGGGAAGCGAACTTGCCAAACACAAAACGATTGCCGAAATCGTCTCAACTCAAGTCGGAAATCGCAGCCTATAAGCGGCGGCGCATTCTCGAAGAGGCGACAGATCTATTCTTCACTAAAGGGTATGACAGTGCCACACTTGATGCCGTAGCCGAACGCCTCGATGTCACAAAGCCGTTCATCTACTCCTATTATAAGAACAAGGGCGATTTGCTGCGTGAGATTTGTCAGACGGGAATCCGTCTATCGCTGTCTGCCTTGGAAGGCGCCCTAGCAGTTGAGGGTACCGCGACCGAGCAACTCAAGGTTGTAGTCGAAAGGGTGGCTCGAATCATCATCGAGAACCAGCGATATATCAGCGTCTATCTGCGCGAGGAGAAGAACCTCAATGCAGTAGATGCGCGAAACATTCGTGAAATGCGGCACCATTTCGATGAATTGCTTGGCGATTTATTGGCCAAGGGGAAGAAAACGGGCGAATTCGACATTACCGACCCATCACGTACAGCAATCTGGCTCAGCGGTCTGCTGAGCTGGATCGCATTGTGGTATCATGAGGGCGGACATTGGTCTGCAACCGAAGTCGTGATGGACGCCATCAACATGGTCATGAAAATGGTCCAGCCAAGGAGCGCCGCGAGTGCCTGATGTAAATGCAGAAGCTGGTCATTCCGACCCTCGAGTGCCTGATCGCCGGATTTGTGTAACGCGCTATCTGATCGACGATTCCGCCGCCGCGCAGCCCGACGAGACATTTGCCGTTTTTGAAGATGGCGGCAGTTGGACCTATGCCGAGCTTCGCGCGCTAGTGGTCGCCAAGGCGGCCGGTTTGCAGAAGCTGGGTGTGGAGCGGGGGGATCATGTCGCCGCTTGGATGCCAGACGGCCGCGATGCCCTCATTGCCTTTTTTGCAGTCAATTACCTTGGCGCGGTATTTGTCCCGTTCAACACGGCATATCGCGGAGCAATTCTCGAACATGTCCTGGCCAATTCTGATGCGGCGCTGCTGATCGCCCATGGCGGCTTGATAGACAGGCTGGTCGGTATTGATACGGCGGCCATATCCCGCATCATCTCAATCGGCGAGGTCAGTGCAGACCTGGCGTTCGAGATGTTCGACTTTGCCGATGTTTCCGGCGCCGAATCCGACTTGCGGCCTCTCGATACTCCACTGGAGCCATGGGATAATCAGGCGATCATTTACACTTCCGGCACGACCGGCCCATCGAAGGGTGTACTGTCATCCTATTGCCATCTCTACACAAATTGCGGTCCGGACAGCTGGCATTTTGTGAACGGGGGAGACCGATTCCTGGTCAATATGCCGATCTTCCATATCGGCGGATTGGGACTGCCCTACATAATGTTGGCGCATGGCGGTTCTATCGCGCTGATGGAGAATTTCAGCACCGCTACATTCTGGAATTTCGTCCGCCGCACCGAATGCACCTCAATATTCCTGCTCGGCGTGATGGCGACTTTCCTGATGAAGCAGCCGCCCCACGAGGATGACCAAGACAATCCCGTCCGGCTCGCGTTCATGGTCCCGCTGACCAGCGGGGCAGACTCGTTCCGGGATCGCTTCGACATCGACGTCTATACGATCTTTAACATGACCGAGGTTTCCTCTCCGATCGTGTCGGAGGCGAACCCGGCGAAAATCGGTACATGCGGCAAAGTGCGGCCGGGTGTCGATGTCCGGCTGGTTGACCAGAATGACTGCGAAGTGCCTTTGGGTGCCATTGGCGAAATGATCGTCCGCACCGATCGGCCATGGGGAATGAACAGCGGCTATTACAAGAACCCCGAAGCGACAGCAGAGGCGTGGCACAACGGCTGGTTCCATACGGGCGACGCGTTTCGCCGTGACGAGGACGGGTTTTTCTATTTCGTTGACCGGGTCAAAGATGCAATTCGTCGCCGGGGCGAGAACATCTCCTCCTTCGAGGTCGAGAGCCAGGTCATCGCTCACGCCGCTGTGCGCGAGGCTGCAGTGATCGGGGTGCCGAGCGAATATTCGGAAGATGAAGTGATGGCGGTGATTGCCCTGGTCGAGGGAGCAACCATCGACATGACGGAGCTGTCCAGCTTCATGGCGGACAAGCTGCCCTACTTCATGGTACCGCGCTACGTCAGGGTGCTGGAAGATTTGCCCAAGACGCCTACCAACAAGGTGCAGAAGGCCCAATTGCGGTCACAGGGAATCACCGCCGATACATGGGATCGGGAAGTCAGCGGTATCAAGCTGAAGCGCGAACGGCTCTGATCGGAAGGTCCGGGATCAGCAAATCAGGCCCGGCGGCAACCGCCGCCGGGCCCCGTTCACTCAGAAGTTGATGCCTACCGTCACGCCGTAAGTGCGCGGCGGTGCCACCGAGCCCACTCGCACGCTGCTGTATAGCGGCGCGGTAATGATGTTGTTGGTCAGCACCAGTTCGTTGGTCAGGTTGCGGCCCCACAGCTCTGCGCTCCACCGATCATCGTCTGCGGTATAGCGCAGGCCTGCATTTAGAAGCGCGTAGGCCCCCTGGGTCGCATCGGCATTGTTGAATTCGGTGAAATAGACCCGGTCCTGCCAATTCACCTCGCCGCGCAAATTCAGCGTGCCTGGCATTGACAGTGGAATGTCATAGTCAGCGGCAACTCGAAAGGAGAATTCGGGTGCATTGGAAAGGCGCTTGCCGGACAAGTCGACGACAGCAAAGCCTTGTCGGTAATCACCGCTTTGGAATTCGGTATATTTGGCGTTGAGATAGGTACCGAACAGCTCCAGTGTCAGCCCATCAACCGGCTTCGCCCGCAATTCTGCTTCGATGCCGTAATTGCGCGCAGATGCCGCATTGATTGTCGTCACCACACTAGTTGCATCCACGAAGCCGACCTGCAGATTCGTGTAATCCATGTAGAAAGCGGCAAGATTGGCTTGCAGCCTGTTATCTGACGACGTGGTCTTGAGGCCAATTTCATAGCTCCAGACATATTCGGGATCAATTACATCGTTCTGTGATCCGACATTGATCACGCCCGATTTGAAGCCGCGCGTTACGGAACCATAGATCAGCGTGTCGTCGTTGGCCTGATAGTTGACCGTCAGCGTCGGCGTGAAGGCATCCCATGAGGCGGCCTTGTCGGTCGGAACCACGCCAAGGAATTCGAATGTACCTGTGCCGCGCCGTTTTTCATGACTGAAACGTCCCCCCAGCGTAACCTTCAGTTGGTCAGTGAAGGCATAGCTTCCTTGTCCATATAGGCCATATGCATCGATCGAGACTTTACCCTGTTGCAGATAGTTCTGATCATTGAACGTATCGGCCGGTAGCATGAAAAGCAGTCCCAGATTGGTCAGCGGTACACGTACCGAACCAAGCAGGTCCTCCTTGAAATACATTGCGCCAAAAATCGCGTCGAACCGTTCGCCCTGGTAATTGGCAACAAATTCCTGGCTGTAGGACTCGCTGCTTTCATCATAATTGTTCTGGCCAAACATGTTGACATTGGATGCATCCAGATCGTCGCGGTTGAAGCGCTCGAAATTATGATAGGACGAAATCGATTTAATCGACCAGTCGCCCGGCGTGTACTCGATCGAGCCGGTGAAGCTATACCCCTCGCGCCGGTTAAGAGGTTCCTGATCGGAATAGATGTTGCGGATGTTCGCGGTCGTGCCATTGGCTGCGGCTGCTGTGAATAGTGTTTCTCCACCGAGGATCGAGCCAAGGGCGTTCTCCGGGGCAACGGTGGCGCCGAAATAATGGAACGCGTAATTGCTGTCATTCTCGTGGAAATACTCACCTGATAGCAGCATCTCGACATCGTCAGACGGTGCGAGCAACAGGGTTCCGCGGAACGCATACGCATTGCGATCGTCGATATCCTTGCCGGTAAATTCATTGACGCCATAGCCATCACGGTTTTCATATTTTCCCGCAATTCGCACCATCACCTTCTCGCCGGAAATGGGCCCGCCGACCGCTGCTTCCAGGCCGACATTATTGTAATTGCCATAGGTAGCGCGAACATAGCCATCGAGCTCCGCAGTGGGCTTCTTGGTGATCAGGTTAATCGCGCCTGCCGTGGCACCGCGTCCGTACAGGGTACCCTGAGGTCCACGCAACACTTCGACCTGCTGCAGATCGTAGAAGCCGGAAAGCTGTGCAGCAGGACGGGCGATCTGGGCACCATCCTGGAGAAAGGCAACGCCACCATCTGCACCCAGATCGATACTGGTAAGACCGATACCGCGGATGAAGATGCGGTTGACACCAAATTGGTCACCGACGGAAAGATTCGGGATCGAAGACGCCAGCGAGGCGACATCTTGCACCTTGCCCGCACCAAGGTCGTCTTCGGAAACGGCTGTGATCGAAGCTGCCACACGTGACAGCGATTCCGAACTGCGTGTAGCGGTCACCACAATTTCATCGAAACCATAATTTTCTTGAGCGACTGTCTGATCGCTCTCTGGCGAATCCTGCGCGATTGCTGGAACCGTCAGTGCGCATACGAATACAGTTCCGAGGCCTGACGCCAGCCGCAGAAAGCTCTTTGGCGAATATGCAAGCCCTTGACTGCGCGCAATAATTTTGAACCTTCTCATACCACTCTCCCCTAGAGTTTATTGTTATAATTAAAATCTACTGAAGCGTAGATACAGTTCATAGTAGGTATATTGCAATACAGAATGTTGAAACGATCAAATTTGGTGCCGCTCCGTGATATTATCGATAACACTAACGGCGGAACGGAAGATAGAGGTGGCTCGGGAAAACTGCACAGCGGGCATTGTCACGTTAACTTGGCTGGCGATCTTCGAGCGATCCCGATAAACCGATGGGATGCAGAAAATATCATTCGCCCGCCATCGATTCCCACCTGAATTGATCATTCATGCCGTGTGGCTC
>JABMNS010000178.1 GCA_013204445.1 Sphingomonadales bacterium | reverse complement strand
CCGACATAATAGCCGGCCTTGGTGCCCTGGAACGCGAGCGAAAATTCGGTCAGTTCGCGGATCAATTCGGTGCGCGCCAGCTTGTTCATCAGCGGCAGTCCCATCGGCCGGTCCTGCATCAATTGCGGCATCCGGCGGCGGGTGTTGTTCAGATTGAGCGCCTGGATATCGATCATATATTGCGTCATCTTGTCGCGCATCACCGGATCGTCGAGCAAGGGCTTGCCATTGCGGACCGAGTTTTTCGCCAGCTCAACAATTTCCATCACGTCAAGTTCCTTGACGAAATAGCCGCCGACCGGCTTGACCTTGGCGCCGCGCTCATATTCCAGCGTCTTCATTGCCATCGACCAGCCATTGCCTTCGCCGCCGAACAGGCAGTCGGACGAAATGCGGGCATCGGTGAAGAAGGTCTGGACGAAGCCATATTCGCCGGTCAGCTTCTTGATCCGGCTGGTGGTGATGCCGTCGATCTTCATCGGATTGAGGAAGAAGCTGAGTCCGGCATATTTATTCGGCGCGTCAAAATCGGTGCGCGCGAGCAGGATCATATATTTTGCGCGGTCGCCCAGCGAGGTCCAGATTTTCGAGCCGTTGAGGACATAGTCGTCGCCATCCTTGACCGCTTTCAATTGCGCGTTGCCCAGATCGGAACCATTTTCCGGTTCGGAAAAGCCCTGACACCAGATATCTTCGGCGTTCAGCATGCCCTTGATATATTTCTGCTTCTGCTCTTCGGTGCCGAGATCGAGAATCAAAGGCCCGGCCCAGCCATTGCCAATCGCATTCAGCATGATCGGCGCGTCATATTTCTTCATCGCCCGAGTCGCCGTGCGCTGATATTCGCTGTGCAGACCGCCGCCGCCATATTCTTTCGGCCAGCTGGCACCAAGATAGCCCGCTTCATAGACTTTGCGCTGCCAGTCGCGGAGAAAATCAAACTGCTGATCGGTCGACACTTCCATGAAGGTCAGCGGCAGCATGAAGCCGGGATCACGCACGGTATTTTCCTTGAACCATGCGTCGGCTGCTTCCGCATAATCCTTCAGTTCAGCTGTACTCGGTTTGTCGGCCATAGGTCTTGCTCCAGATTTCCTGTCAATAGGGCCAGTGGCTCGGCCCCATTGCCTGCGATATTACTTGAATCACTAGTGGGTTAATTGAACGATTAAATTGCAAAAAGCAATGGCCAGACCCTGCTAAATTGAGCCTGTGGAGAGAAAAATGATCAGCGAAACTTTTAGCGGACAAAAGCATGTCATGTGCCGGGCGTGCCACGCCCATTGCGGATTGATCGTCGATTTTGAGGACGGCGTTCCGGTCAAGACCCATGGCGACAAGGATAATCCCGAATTTGAAGGCTATAGTTGCATCAAGGGAAGACAGCTGGCCAATTATCATAGTTTCGATACGCGGTTGCTGACCAGCTACACCGGCATGAAACAGGGCGAGAAGCAAGCGGTGCACTGGGGTGATGCGGTGCGCGATATCGCCCGACGCCTTGAACGGATCGTCGAGGAACATGGCCCCGATGCAGTCGCCTCCTATGTCGGCACATTCGGCTATAATAATGTCAACGCCCATGCCTTCATGCTGGCGCTGATGGAATCGATCGGTTCGACATCCGTCTATGACAGCGTCACCATAGACCAGCCCGGCAAAGGCATTGCCCGCGCCCTGATCGGGCCGTGGCTCGCCGGTGCGCCACGGGTCGGCGACTGGGACGGGCTGATGCTGATCGGTACCAATCCGGTCGTATCGATGAACGGCGGTCTCGGCATGAACCCGGCGAAAAAGCTACATGACGCGAAGAAGCGCGGGATGCAACTGATTGTGATTGATCCGCGGGTGACCGACAGCGCAAAGCAAGCCGATATCCATCTCCAGTGCCGCCCCGGCCAGGACCCGATATTGCTCGGCGCCATTGCCAAGGTCGTGATCAACGAAGAGCTGTACGACAAGGATTTCGTCGCCGGTGATGTCGAGGGTTTCGAAGCCTTGAAAAAAGCCGTGCAACCCTTTGATGCCGGACCAGCCGCCGATCGTGCCGGCGTCGCGGCAGAGGATATCGTGCGCGCGGCGCGCATGTATGGCAGCTGGAAAAAGGCCAGCATCAGCGGCGGTACCGGCACAAATATGTCGGGCGGCGGCAATATCACCGAATATCTCAACCTCGCACTGACCTCGATAATGGGCCACTGGCTGCGCGAAGGCGATCTCAACCGCCGGACCGGCGTGTTCACAAAGCCCGCCCCGCCGATTGCGGCCACGCCCGGTCCGATGCAGGCATGGGGTTTCGGCCGCAAATTGCACAGCCGCGATCTCGAGCAGAGCATCTCCGGTATGCCGACGGCGGCCTTGCCCGACGAGATACTGACGCCCGGCGACAAGCAGGTAAAGGCGCTGATCTGTCTCGGCGGCAATCCGATGCTCGCCTGGCCCGATCAACTGAAGACGTTCGAGGCGATGAAGGCGCTTGATCTGCTCGTCTGCATCGATCCGCGCATGTCGAAAACTGCCGAATTGGCCGATTATGTTATTGCGCCCAAGCTGCATTATGAAGTGCACGGCAATACGGCGGCACCGGAAATCTATGGCGGCTTTGGCGCTGGCTGGGGCTTTGAAAATAATTATGCGCAGGCCAGCCTGCCGATCATGGAAGTGCCGGAAGGCGCGGATCTGTGCGAGGAATATCAGTTCATCCACACGCTCGCCTCCGAACTCGGCAAGACGATCAAGGTCAAGTCCTGGGCGCTGCTTGCCCATCCCGACGAGCGCGAGGAGAAGGCCACGTCTTTCCCACCGGGTGAAACCCCCGATCCGATCAGCGCGTGGACCGCATCGCTCAATGGCTGCCCGGCGGACATCGCCAGACTCTATGAAGATGAAGCGGTGCAAAAAGGCAAGATCGTCGAGGCGCAGGCGTTGCTGGTACAGCCCAAGCCGACTGACTGGGAAGGCAAGCTGTCCGTCGGCAATGGAGCGATGATGGCGGAGCTTGCGGAATATGCCGCCCGGCTGGGAGAACCGGTCGAAGATGGCGACTTCCCCTTTCGGATGATCGGACGGCGGATGACCGAAATCCATAACAGCAACTGGCATGAAGATCCGGTCCAGCGCAAACGCGTGCCACATCACCCCGCATTCATGAACCCGGCCGATATGCAGGCACTCGGCCTGTCCGAGGACCAGCCAGTCGAAGTGGAATCGGCGCGCGCCTTCATCAGCTGCGTCGCCAAGGCCGACAAGACCGTCCGGCCTGGCTGTGTCTCGCTGCCGCATAGCTGGGGCACCAATCCGGATGAGAAAGAGGATCCCTTGGGCGCAGGCGGCAACACCGGGCGGCTATCGTTCAACGACCGCGACTATGACAAACGTACCGGTATCCCGCTGATGAGCGCAATCCCGATTCGCGTCCGCGCCAAGGTGTTGCAATTGGAAGCGGCGGAATAACATTGGGACATTGCCCAAAATATACCGTCATCCCAGCGAAAGCTGGGATCCCCTTGACCAACGCGCTAAATCTTATGAGATCCCAGCCTTCGCTGGGATGACAAGTGAAAGGTAACAACATGACCAATCCCCTGTTCGACCTTACCGGCGAAGTCGCCGTCATCACTGGCGCGGGCCGGGGTATTGGCGAAGGCATGGCCAAGACACTGGCCGATGCCGGCTGCAATGTCGTCTGTGCCTCTCGCAGCATCGACCAGATCAGCCGGGTGGCAGACGAAATCAACGCCGGCAATAGCAGCGGGCGGGCGATTGCCCATGCCACCGATGTCACCAGCGCCGAGGATATGGACGCGCTCGCCCAGCGCGCCGTCGATGAATTCGGCAAGCTCGATATCTGGGTCAATAATGCCGGTGGGTCGCTGGTTTCCGCGCCGCTCACCGAACTGGATGAAGCGGAATGGGACAAGACGCTGGCGACCAATCTGACCTCGGTCTTCTATGGCGTCCGCGCGGCCTGCAAGCATTTTGGCGAGGGCAGCCGGATCGTCAACACCTCTTCGCTCGCTGCACAAGACCCGTTCCCCGGCAGCGGTCATTATAGCGCCGCCAAGGCTGGCGTGCTGATGCTCACCAAAACGCTTGCTCATGAACTCGGTCCGAAGACCCGCGTCAATGCGATCCTGCCAGGCTTTGTGCCGACCGAGACGGTCAAGGGAGCTCTGAACATGAAGGATGAGGATTTCATCGGCTTTGCGGATACGCTGGGCCTGCCCGCCGGACGGCTGGGCACCCCGCAGGATATCGGCGCGCTGACTCTATATCTTTGTGCACCGGCTTCGGAGTGGGTGACCGGCCAGTGTATCAGGATCGCTGGTACGGCTTGAGTCGCTATTACTATATATTAAGTGCCCCGATAATCCCGCACGCGGGCAATTGGCAGAGCTCGACCAACTGGCCGGGCCTTGCGAAAACTTGATGTAACGGAGAATTTGTTGCACTCTCCCCTGATGTTTCCACAGGAGGGAATGTCATGAGCATCAGCGAACAAGCTCAGATCGCGCCAGCAGCGGTCGCAAGCGATCTCAAGCTAGGCGACCTTCGCGCTGCACTTGCAGCGGGCTGGGGCGATTTCAGGGCCTATCCGGCATTTGGGTTTTTTTTCGCAGCCATCTATGTGATTGCGGGCATGTTTATCTATTTTGCTCTTTTTGTCCGCGGCGAGGTCGCCTGGTTGGTCCCGGCTGCGGCGGGGTTTCCGCTGCTCGCGCCTTTTGTGGCGGTGGGACTATACGAAGTAAGCCGCCGTCGCGAAGTCGGCATGTCGATGAGTTGGGGCGCGATCCTCGGGGCATTGCGGGGGCGCGGCGACGAGCAAATATTAAGCATGGGCGTTATCCTGTTCGTCGCATTCGGATTCTGGATCATGGTCGCACATGGCATTTTCGCCATATTTCTGGCGGAATCCGGCATAGGATCAGAATCTATCGAGCTGCTCGGCACTAACGCAGGCATCATGATGTTGGTGGTCGGCAGTATCGTGGGGGCGATGATGGCGCTGACCTTTTATGCCATCACCGTCGTGAGCCTGCCGATGCTGGTCGATCGCAATGTCGACTTTATCTCGGCAATCATTGTCAGCCTGGCATCCGTGCGATCCAATAAATTTGTCATGCTGATCTGGGCTATGGTGATTGCGGTTGCCCTGTTTGTCGCCATGCTGCCGCTGTTCCTGGGGTTGCTCGTCGTGCTGCCGGTACTCGGCCATGCAACATGGCACTTATATCGCCGTTTGACCGGCAAGGCCTTAGCAAAACATCAGGAAGCGCTTGAACCAGAACTGGTTTAGGAAGGCTTTCTGACCATCAACACATCGACCGGCGACCAGCCCATCATTTCGCTAGCGCGGCTGCCGATGGTTGCCATGACAAAACCGCTCCGTCCGTGCGTTCCGAGGACCAACAGATCAAAATCGCCGGTATCGAGCATATTATGAACCGACTGGTGAAGATTGCCTTCGACGAGGCGGGTGCTCACGCGCGACGCATCGCTCTCCGACAGGTTCATACCGGCCATGAAATCTTGCAATTCATTTTCCGCATCGGACAGCGTTTCAGCCGCGACGCAATCGGATTTCAGCCAAGCTTCATAGGCAACATGATAAGCATGGACGAGTTCGATTTTTGCGCCAGGGAAAAACTCAAGCGCCGTGCGAAGCGCTTGAGTTGAAAAATCGGAGAAATCGCTCGCTACCAATATACGGCCATAGTTGGCGCGCGGTCGTTCTTTGACGATCAGCAACGGGGCGGCGGCGTGGTGGACCAGATGGTCGACCGCCGTGCCGAGAAAAAGATCGGAAATATCATTGTGCCGGGCGGCGCCGACAATGATCAAGTCGCTATCCAGCTGCACCGCCGTTTCAGCGATGACTTGCGCGGGCTTGCCATAATTTATCGCCAGATTGCAGCCTTCGGCATCCGCCCCATAATTGCGCAGCAGCAGCGCCTCGACTTTCGCGATATCCACCTCGGCTTTGGCATTGCTTACAAATAACAAAGTGCTATCCGCATTCCAGATGTCGGCGAGCAATTTGGCGCGCGCGAACGGCCGGTCCGCCCTAGCTGTCAGATCGGTGGCGAGCAAAATTTTCATCGGTACGGGCATGCAATAATAGCTCCTATAAGTTTAAATGTCTGAGCCTCAATTCTGCGATAGAAGATTGAGGATCGTCTTTGATCTTCAACAATAACCGCTTTCCAGATGACCGAAATCAGTATCTGTACGGATGTGCGGAATATTATGATTGATGCCAACAGCCGGCAATCAGAAACGCAACAGGATTTCCGATAGAAGATCTTGGCGTAGTTTTAAAACGACTGTCGCGGACAGAAGCGTTACGCCAGCCCAACTGACTGCAACCGCCGACGGTCACAGCATCGCTATCATCACTGATGCATATAAATTGCGCGTTCGTGGGAGAAGGCCTTGAAGCCGAAATAGCCGTGATAGCTGCCCATGCCGCTCTGGTTGACGCCGCCAAATGGCAGATTATTTTCCAGATAATGCGAGAATACGCCATTCACGGTCACGCCGCCCGATGAGGTCCGGTTCAGGACCTTTTCGACATTGGCCTCATTGTCGCTGAACAAATACAGAGCTAACGGTTTGTCGTGCGCCTCGATATAGCTGATCGCTTGGTCGAGCGTTTCATAGGTCATCACCGGCAGCAGCGGCGCGAAAATTTCTTCCTGCAATATCGTCATCTGCGGTGTGACGTCTGTCAGCATGGTAGGGTGGACCGTAAGATCGGCGTGATCAAACGTGCCGCCCACGGCGACAGTCGCGCCCTTCGCTACCGCATCGTCAAACAGGCCCTTCACGCGGGAAAAATTCCCCTCATTGACGATCTGCGCGATGGCTTCCTTGTTGATCGTGCCGTCCCCGGCATAGAGATTCTGCTCGACATTGGTGCGGAAGGCTTCGACCAGCTGATCTTTCTGCTCTTCCTTCACGAATACATAATCCGGGCATATGCAGGCCTGGCCGCCGTTGAACTGCTTGGCTCCGGCAAGGGCCGCGCCGATCTTGGCAATATCTGCACCCTCATCGATAATGACCGGTGACTTGCCCCCCAGTTCCAATGTGACGGAGGACAGATGCTTGGCCGCCGCCCCCATCACCAGTTTGCCAACACGGGTACTGCCAGTGAAGAAAATATGACTGAACGGCAGCTCGAGAAGATTTGTGGCAACGCTGACATCACCCTCGAACAGCGCCACTTCATTGTCGCCGAACACCTCCCGGATGATGCTTCCGGCAATCTCGGCTGTCGCCGGGCATAGATCGGTCAGCTTGACCATGCAGCAATTGCCCGCAGCAATGGCTGCCGCGAGCGGGCCAAAGGTCAGGCCGAGCGGAAAATTCCACGGGCCGAGAATCAGACACACGCCGCGCGCCTCATAGACGATTTTCGCTTTGTCATCGGGGTTCATGGAAGGAATAACATCGGTCGGCGTCATCCATTGATCGAGATTGTCGATGTTGCGCTGTATATTAGCGGTCACGTTCAACACTTCGGTCACCCGAATTTCTTGCTCGGGCTTGCGGGTATCCTGCAGCACCGCTGCGACAATATCGTCGGCACGCGCCTCTACTGAGGATTTCAGCTTCTGCAGCTTCGCCTTGCGCTGCTCAGCCGTTGTTGCCTTCACATCCCATTGATGCACGCTCTGCAAAGCAAATACCCGGGCGATTTCCTTCGATATATCTTGTGTCTTTTGAGCGGAACTGGACATGATCATTCCTGTCTAAAATTATATGGCGGCTGACTATTATCTGTAAGCTATACATACAATATTACATGATTTGGGATAGATGCCAAATTTTTAATCCGGCTTTGTTGTTCATCGCCTGATATGGCATCCCGGATCTGCCGAGCAGAAAGGCGATCTTGATCCATATCTTGTTCTCTTCAGAACGATTCGACTGAATTTTGCAACTATATGACGAATGGGTGAGCCGCTGGCGTGGAATGACTATACAGCGCAGGTTCATTGGCGCACTGTCACGGGCAATATCCGATCATGTGACAGTGGCATTTTGGCCGCTCTAGTTGAAGTATCCCCAATTTTATGCACAGTTTTTTCAAGCTCCGGTCATATGACTTGGCGATCGATATCGGTACGGCCAACACACTTATGGCCACCTCGAACAATCGCGATTCTGACGTGAAGTTGGCATTTTGCGGACAAGGCGGCCAAGAGTACCGCTGATTTTGTGCTCTGGCGGCCCAGCGGGCTGCTCTTTTGATGGGAGATTGGGCGGAACCGGCCGGTT
>JABMNS010000177.1 GCA_013204445.1 Sphingomonadales bacterium | reverse complement strand
TCCCTGCAGCGTCTTCACGTCTTTATAGTCGATGGGTTTTGCGTTCTTGCCGGAAAAGGGGCAGCTTTTGCGGCGACGGAAAAATGGACGTCCCATGTTTTAACTCCTTCTCTGGCTTAATCTTTGTCGAAATCGCGGCGCGGTTTGCGTTCGCGCTCACGTTCGGGTTTGCGCATCATCACGGACGGGCCTTCTTCATGCTCGTCGACGCGAAGGGTCAGAAAACGGATAACATCTTCGTTTATCCGGGTCTGGCGCTCGAGTTCCAGGATAACACTACCTGGTGCATCAAGACGTAGCATGACATAATGTGCCTTGCGGTTCTTCTGGATCTTGTAGGCGAGCGTACGCAAACCCCAGGTTTCAGTCAAAACGACCTTGCCTTCATTGGATTCAACAATTCTGGTGGCTTCCTGCGCAAGAGCATCAACCTGAGACTGGCTCAGATCCTGTCGCGCAAGGAAGACATGCTCATACATTGGCATGCAATCATTCCTTCATTTACCGCCGATCGCTGACGCCGCACCATGCTGACGCCCCTCCGGCTTTCTTCGTTTTCCATATGACTCGGACGGACCCAATCACGCAGAAGCGGGGGCTATGGCGGATTTGGTAAGGGAATGCAAGGGCTCTGGATGGAACGCATAATGATCGTTTGTGATGTGAACGATGATAATGTTGTTATTGTTTCATTCCAGCGAGCGGCTTAGGACAACGGGACCATAGATATCATCGTCAACCAAGCGGTAATGGTGTAAATATTTGTGTATATCTAGCCTAACTGTGTCGATTTAGCATCACAAAAAAAGGCGTTCTCCCGTCGGAAAGCGCCCTTCGAACGATAGTAGCCTGGCGATCGGGTCGCAATTATCGCCAGTCTTCCAACGAAACCCATTCTTTCGTGCAGTAATTGTGCTGAACTCGACAAACAGGCCGGTCTTGTTGCCGATCGATTTCTATTTTGTTTCTGCACGCAATGCGCGCACCGTTTCGGCATTGGCATCAGCGCTGGCATGTAGTTTTGTATCTATCCCGACGGTATATGTCGCGCTGGCTTCGACTGCGGGAGCTGCTGTCTCGACCGCTGCAAGCGCACCGGCATGCGAGACGACGCTATTATAAGCGATGATGAAGGCCTCGCTCAGCATTTTGCCATTTTTGGAAGCCGCGTAGCCGTCGGCATCTGCAGAATGGTTCCCGCCAATCAGCCCAAGCCGCACGGATGAACACAGTCCCGGTAAAAGGGATTATTTGCCAGTTCCTCCTCTCTCCAGAAATCCTGCGCGACGAAAATGTGGGCTGGGACTTTTCGATCATGCACATCCGACGGGGACATTTCCCCAACCAGCCATCTTTGACATAGGTCCCAAATGCCTCAAACACATTTTCTGAAGCGGCCTAGTTTACCGCCTTCCCGGCTTAGAAAGCATGCCGCCGATGGAATCGGTTATCAACGCAAATTCATTCAGAACAGCAGGCCAAATATCCGTAACCACGGAACATTCATAAATCCGATCCATCAACCATTCCTAAATTGCCTGAAATACCTAATTTTGTTAAATTCCTTGATCAAATATCGATTGGCAAATTTAACGATGCAACGTCAGGTTGCTGCTATTTCTTCCGTCCCAAAAACCCGAACATGTCGCCGCCAATCTTGCGCATTTGGATTTCTTCCGCGCCCTCGGTGATCCGGTAGCGGCGGTGATGCCGGTAGATATGCTCGAACGGCTTGTGGCGGGAATAGCCCATGCCGCCGTGGACCTGCATCGCACGGTCGGCGGCGTCGCAGCACAGACGGTTCGCGCGATAGTTGCACATCGAGACCTGGGCCGAGAGATATTTTGCGACATCGGGTTTGGGCATGGTGTCCATCTTGGCGGCGGTGGCGTAGATCAACTGGCGCAACATCGCAGCTTCGGTGTGCAATTCGACCAGCGGAAATTGAATGGCCTGATTGACCGATAAAGGCTTGCCGAACGGTTTGCGTTCGCCGGCATATTTGACCGATTCATCGATGCAATATTGCGCCGCACCGAGTGATGAGGCGGCCTGCCGGATTCGGTTTTCATGCACAAAATGCTGGGCGCAAGCGAGGCCCATATCAAGATCACCGAGAACCGCATCGGCAGGGATCCAAACATTGGCGTAAGAACATTTTGGATGATCGGTGGGCATGTTGAATGTCCACATATATTCGCCAATCTCAAAGCCTTCGGCATCAACCGGCACGATGAAGCAACCGATTCCGCGCGCGTCGCCATCCATGCCGCGATGCCGGGCAAAGGTCATCACATGAGAAGCCTTGTGCAGGCCCGTTGTCCACATCTTGTTGCCGTTGATC
>JABMNS010000176.1 GCA_013204445.1 Sphingomonadales bacterium | reverse complement strand
ATGGACGAAGACGGCTATTTCTATATCAAGGACCGGGTCAAGGACATGATCATCTCCGGCGGTGAAAATGTCTATCCAGCCGAAGTTGAGAATGCCATCTTCGGCCATCCGCAGGTCAACGAAGTCGCCGTCATCGGCATCCCCGACGCCAAATGGGGAGAGGCGGTCAAGGCGGTCGTCTCACCCAAGCCGGACGCGGGCGAGATCGACACCGACAGTATCATCGCCTGGGCCCGCGAAAGGATCGCCGGCTTCAAGGTACCCAAGACCGTCGACGTGATTGCAGAGCTGCCAAGAAACGCCAGCGGCAAGATTTTGCGCCGCGAGCTGCGGGCGCCTTATTGGGAAGGCAATGAGCGCGGGGTGAATTAAGGATCGATCGGACGCATACCAGACATCTGCTGATTGTATTGACATTTACATTCATACAACGTTTTGTACAATTGATTGGATAAATGGCGATGGCAATAAATATGACCTATCTCGAAACTCATCCACTTCGTGGTGCCTTTGTTTCCAATAAGTTTGTTCACTTAACCGACCTGATAGCTGCGCAAGGGGAGGAGTTGCTCCGCGACGCGAATATCAACGTTCCATCGCGTGCCGTCTCAATTGTACTACTGATTGGAGAGCATGGCGAAATTTCGGCAGCTGACATAGCCAATTTGTTGCGACAACCGCATCAGTTGGTCACGCAGCGTGTAGATATGTTGATGGATTTGGCAATCATTGAACGCATGAGCGATCCCCGCGATCGCCGGAGAAAAATTTTGGTTCTCACGACAAAGGGAATTGACCAGTGTGCCCGATTGAAGACGCGAATGGTTCAGGTCGCCGATGCGTTTGTTGCTTTATACGATGAGATTGAATGTGATCTCGCTGCGATAGCAACGCGTGCCATCGACGCACTCGAACGGGTTCCCATCCTTGATCGCATTAATTCTATGCGATGCTCTTCTTCCGGGGACATGCCTGACCATTTTGAAAGATCGAAACAATGAGTAACTCAGCGATGAATGACGCCAAAGAACTTGTCGCAAAAAACGCCATGCGCAGCGCGGCAATGGATATTGTTTTGGTCGTTGGAACTTTGTTGATCCTCAAATATGTCTTGGTGAACGTAGAGGCGATGTGGACTTATGCGGGGCCGATATCCCTGTTGTCAGCGCTGGTTGTCGCAAGTTGGCGTATGCGCAAAAATGGCGAAACATGGTCTGACCTTGGCCTTAAGCGACCTCAGAGTTGGCGGAAAATGACAATGTGGACATTGATCGCACTAATTTTGACCGTCGCAGCCGGTATTTTGCTAGATGGTTTTAGCAGTGAAGCATTAGGGGACGTCGCTCAGCAGGCTGAGCGTGACCACGGTGCCAGATTTGCGAATGTTCCAGGAAACACCCCCGTCTTCCTCTATTGGTTGGCGGTAGCGTGGATCATCGGCGGCTTTGTCGAAGAGATGCTGTTTCGTGGTCTATTGATCGCGCGGTTCGAAACGCTTTTCTCCCATGTGCCGCTTGGACTGGTCTTCGCGATCATCTTGCCAGCGATCATCTTTGGGCAGCAGCATTATTATTATCAAGGTATCAGTGGAGCAGTTGCTACCGGCGGCATCGCAGTGGTTTCGGGCATTCTTTATGTTCTTTTTAAACGTAACCTGTGGCCGCTGACCTTATCCCATGGTTTGGCCAACACCATCGGTCTGACACTGATCTATACCGGCATACAACCGGCTGGCTAATATCAAATCACATTGCTGAATCTGGGGGCGAGGGGCGCTGATGGACTTCTGACAATAGCAGAAATAGTCACATGATTGAAGGCCGGAAATAAAACGGGAGGCGCGTTTCGCCTGCGATCAGACGCAGTGCAGGCGCCAAGCCTAAACAGGTAAATAGAATTTCTGGGAGGATAAAGTTATGAATATCACAAAGCAATTTCCGAAAATTTTCGGGCTCCTGGAGCTTGCTGGATTTTTAGCCGTCGCCCTCATTCTAAAAGAACTCATGGACCCGCTATTTTGGCGTTATTCCGGACCTGTTTCGCTCATCACAACCATCGCGCTAATAACCATCTATATCAGAACGCGGGGTGAAAGCTGGTCATCGATGGGACTAAGAGCGCTTCCAGGTCTCAAGGCCAAACTTCTGGTCATTCCGAAGGCGGCTCTAATATTCGTTACCGTTTTTGCAACAATGGTGCTTTTGACAAAAGGCTTGGATGCCATTGGTATTACCTTTTTGTCCGAGATACCGGAAGGGGAGACAGAACGCTGGGGTGATATTGAAGGAAATCTCCAGCAGTATCTCATTCTACTCGCTCTTTCCTGGGTCAGCGCGGGATTTTGCGAAGAAATGTTCTTCCGGGGGTTTGTCCTCACCAAGCTGATGGCGGTATTGGGCGAGAACAAGTTTGCATTGATAATCTCTGTCATTCTGTCGGCGACATTTTTTGGATATGTCCATTTATACTATCAAGGTCTTGCCGGTTTTGTGAATGCTGGTGTGATCGGGTTAATCTTTGCTACCTATTATTTCGCTTTCAAACGAAGCTTGTGGCCATTGATAGTTGCTCACGGGTTCATCAATTCGCTTGGGTTCACGACAGAATATTTGGGATTGCCAGGTTGATTGCGCATTGGGTTATACAATGCCGATGAAGTAAAGAGCCTTGTAACCCTGTTTCGTCGCCTCGCGTTGTCCAGCATCAGGCTGGGCCGGGCTTGGTCTGGCAGCAAAATTCCTCATTCTAGCTGAGTCAATCAAAACCAGAAGCGAACACCCACGACATAATTGGTAACGCTCGGATCTTCTCCGGCAAGCCGCGCAAAGTCGCGGCTGCCGCCCAGCTTCCATTCCTGTTCGACGCCGATATAAGGCGCGAACTCGCGGACGATTTCGTAGCGCAGGCGCAGGCCGAGTTCGAGATTGTCGATACCGGACCCGATGCCCAGTTCCGGGATCTCCTGTGCTGACAGATTTACCTCGGCGCGCGGTTGCAGGATCAGGCGCTGGGTGAGGCGCTGGTCATATTCCCCTTCGATCCGCGCCGTCAGATCGCCTTTGTGCGACAGGAACATGGCGGCATCCGTCTCGAACATATAGGGCATCAGTCCCTGTATGCCGATCGCCGCGTGGGTGCGGCTCGGGCCGGTCAGGTCCTGCCGGACACCGGCCTGCAGATCGAAAAAGGGCGCGATGGCGCGGCTGAAGAGCGCTTGCACTTCGGCCTGGTCGATCGGCTCGCCAAAACTGCCTTCGCCTTCGCTCTTGAACCAGAATTTATTGAGGTCGCCACCATAATAGCCCTGCAAATCCCACAGATAGCCGTCCTTGCCGTGGCGCATCCGATATTCGGCCCGGTCGCCCTGGAACCAGAATAGCTGCATATTGCCATGTTCCTGATAGACGGCTTCGCGCGACGCACGCATCGCATCAGCGCCCCAGATGTGGTTGGCAGCGCTGACCGGCCCGGTTTCATCATTCGGCACGTACACAAGTCTTGGATCGGGCTGCATGGCGACTGGATCCATCGCATCATGGTCCATCATGCCATGGTCCATTTGGCTATGATTGATCGGCGCAGTCTGTTGCTCGCCCTGATCCATCTCCGCATGGTTCATCGCGCCATGGTCCATAGGCGCCGGCTTGACCGCTGGCGCCTTGGTCCTGGGTTTCGTCGCGGATGCTGCTGGTGCCGTTTTCGGTTTAACCACCGGCTTTGCGACAGTTTTTGGCGTCGGCTTGGCTTTCGCGACCGGTTTCGCGGGCATTGGCATTACATGTCCCTCATGCTGTGCGAGCGCAGGCGTCGAAGCGCCGAGCAATAAAGATATCATCAACGCTCTCATGACGATGCCCCTTCGGGAAAGGCGACGCTGACCGTCTGCATCATCCCGGCGTGCATATGATAGAGCAGATGGCAGTGAAAGGCCCAGTCGCCCGGCTCGTCGGTGGT
>JABMNS010000025.1 GCA_013204445.1 Sphingomonadales bacterium | reverse complement strand
TAGCGCGGCAGAAGCCGGATTCGGAGAAGCTGTCGGCCTATGAGTGCGGCTTCGAGGCCTTCACGGACTCGCGTAGCCAGTTCGATGTCCGCTTCTATCTGGTCGCGATCCTGTTCATCATTTTTGACCTCGAAGCGGCGTTTCTATTCCCGTGGGCCGTGTCGCTAGAGTTTACCGGCTGGGTGGGCTGGTCGACGATGATGGTATTTCTCGCGGAACTGATCATCGGTTTTGCTTATGCCTGGAAAGTGGGGGCGCTGGAATGGGACTAGAGGCCAATAGCAGCGGATCCGCGATCCTGAATGCTGACGGTACGCCAATGCGCGCCGAGCAGCAGCCCGATGAGGCGTTTTTTAAGGATATGAACTCGGAAGTGAATGACAAGGGATTTCTTGTCACTTCGACCGAAGAATTGTTTCAATGGGCGCGAACCGGTTCGCTCTGGTGGATGACCTTTGGTCTGGCCTGTTGCGCGGTCGAGATGATCCACGTCAATATGCCGCGCTACGACATGGAGCGCTTTGGCGCTGCCCCACGCGCCAGCCCGCGCCAGTCTGACGTGATGATCGTCGCTGGTACGCTGTGCAACAAAATGGCGCCGGCGCTGCGCAAGGTCTATGACCAGATGTCGGATCCGAAATATGTGATCTCGATGGGTAGCTGCGCCAATGGCGGCGGATATTATCACTACAGCTATTCGGTTGTGCGCGGTTGTGACCGGATCGTACCGGTGGATATTTACGTGCCCGGATGCCCGCCGACCGCCGAAGCTTTGCTCTACGGTGTGATGCAATTGCAGCGGAAAATCCGTCGAATCGGGACGTTTGAGCGCTAGCATGGCCCATTCTGCACCAGCCATTTCGAGTAATGAAGGCGTTGCTGCCAAGCTTGGCAAGGCGATCGGCGCTGCCCTGCTTGAGACTGTCGAAGCCTATGGCGAAATCAGTTTTACCGTCGAGCGCAAGAAACTGTCCACAGTTCTGGAAAAATTGCGCGAAAAGCATGAATATCAGCAGCTGGTGGAAATAGCCGGGGTCGACTATCCGGATCGGCCGGAGCGGTTCGAAGTCTGCTATCATCTGCTCAGCCTGACCAGGAATCACCGCATCCGGGTCAAGGTTACGACTGACGAAGACACTGCGGTGCCGAGTGTTACCCATATTTGGGAAGTTGCCGGCTGGCTCGAACGCGAAGTGTTCGACATGTATGGCGTACTGTTTGACGGCAATACCGATTTACGGCGCATTTTGACCGACTACGGTTTCCAGGGCTACCCATTCCGCAAGGATTTCCCGCTGACCGGCTATGTCGAAATGCGCTATTCCGAGGAGGCCAAGCGCGTGGTTTACGAACCGGTGAAACTGGCGCAGGATTTCCGCAGCTTCGATTTCATGTCGCCCTGGGAAGGCGCGGACTATATCCTGCCCGGCGATGAAAAAGTAGGCGGCGAAGCGCCTCCAGCCACACCGAAAACGACCGACAAGAAGAGCGATACTGGCGCTGGCAAGAAAGCCAACAAGGAAGCGGCCAAGAAATCTGACGGCAAGGCGACCAAAGCCAAGGCGCGTGCGCCGAAGCGGACCAAGTCGGGTACGAATAAATCAGGGGAAGGCAAGTGATCGCGTTTTCTCTCCTCGCTCGTGTTAAGCGCAGTCGAGACACACTGGTTGATAGCTTCTCGACTTCGCTCGAAGCGAACGGAAAGGTAGGCAATCATGTCTGACTATCTTGACGAAATGGATCATCTCGCGGACTCCGCCGACCCCACGGTTGGTGATCTCGAGATCCAGAATTTTACGATCAACTTCGGTCCCCAGCATCCCGCGGCACATGGCGTGCTGCGTATGGTGATGGAGCTGGACGGCGAGATTGTCGAACGCGTCGATCCGCATATCGGTCTGCTCCACCGCGGCACCGAGAAGCTGATCGAGCACAAGACCTATTTGCAGGCTCTGCCCTATTTTGATCGGCTCGATTATTGCTCGCCACTGGCGATGGAATATTCTTACGTGCTCGCCATCGAAAAATTACTCGATCTCGAGGTACCGTTGCGCGGCCAATATCTGAGGGTATTGTTCGCCGAGTTGACCCGCATCTGCAATCATATGCTCAATCTAGGCGCGCATGTCATGGATGTCGGCGCGATGACGCCGAATATCTGGGTGTTCGAAATTCGCGAGCAGTGCCTGGAATTTTTCGAACGGGCCAGCGGCGCCCGCATGCACAGCGCCTGGTTCCGGCCTGGCGGCGTCCATCGGGACGTGCCGTTGAAGCTGCTCACAGATATCGCCGACTGGCTGGATGAATTTCCGACCCTGTTCGAGGATGCGATGAGCCTGGTGGTTGGTAACCGCATCTTCAAGCAGCGCAATGTCAATATCGCAACTGTGTCCAAGGACGATGCGGTGCGCTGGGGCTTTTCTGGTCCGGTGCTGCGCGGTAGCGGGGTTGCCTGGGATTTGCGTAAGTCGCAACCTTATGATGTCTATGACCGGATGGAATTTGATGTTCCGGTCGGTACCAGCGGTGACTGCTATGACCGGTTCATGGTGCGCGTCGAGGAAGTGCGGCAGAGCGCTCGGATCATGCGCCAGTGCCTGAATGAAATGCCCGATGGTCCGGTATCATCCAGCGACCGCAAGATCGTCCCGCCGAAGCGGGCCGAGATGAAACAGTCGATGGAAGCGCTGATCCACCATTTCAAACTCTATACTGAGGGGTTCCACGTTCCGGCTGGCGAAGTCTATGTCGCGACCGAAAGCCCCAAGGGTGAATTTGGTGTCTATCTGGTCAGTGACGGGACCAATAAACCCTATCGCTGCAAAATTCGGCCGACTGCGTTCTCACATTTGCAGGCGATGGATTTCATGACCAAAGGTCATATGTTGCCGGATGCGACCGCTATTTTGGGCGCGATCGATATCGTATTTGGAGAGTGTGACCGATAATGGCTGAAGCACCAAACATCCCAGACGAAATCGAAACTCGCGCCAAATGGGGTGACTTTGCATTCACGCCTGCGAATGAGAAGCTCGCGAAATGGCAGATTGCGAAATATCCGGCTGGCCGTCAGAAATCTGCGGTTATGGCGTTGCTTGATCTGGCCCAGCGGCAGGTTGGTGCGGACACCAAGACGCAAGGCTGGCTGCCGGTTCCGGTTATTGAATATGTCGCCGTCTATCTCGATATGCCCTATATGCGGGCTTACGAAGTCGCGACTTTTTACACCATGTATAATCTCGCGCCGGTCGGCCGCTATCATGTGCAGGTTTGCGGCACCACGCCCTGCATGTTGCGCGGCAGCGACGATGTGATGGCGGCCTGCAAGAACAAGGGGCTCAACAAGGGTAAGACCACGCCCGACGGCCTGTTCACGCTGACCGAGGTTGAGTGCATGGGCAATTGCTCCAACGCACCGATGGTCCAGATCAACGACGATAATTACGAAGATCTAGATTATGACATCATGACTCGGATCCTCGAAGATCTGGCGGCGGGCATGGACATTCCGGTGGGCTCGCAAATTGGCCGCAAGACCAGCGAAGCCAAGGGCGGGCCGACCAACTTGAAGGCGATGGTTGACGCCAATCACGATTATCGGCGGGAATGGTGATGGGCTTCTCTGTGAATCGTTTTCCGTTCGTGTCGAGAGTAGTTGAGACACATTGCTCTATACCCGGTCTCTCGACTTCGCTCGAGACGAATGCTGCTGGAAGGGAGCGTTAATGCCATGCAACTCGACGGATATGCAGGCTGGATCGGACTTGCCGTTGTCATCATTGGCATTATTGGCGGTGTCGCGGGCCGTTGGAGGAAAAAATAGTGGCGTTTGATTTCCTTCAGGACAAGGACCGCATCTTCACCAATGTCTATGGTTTCCAGTCATGGGTCCTGAAGGCATCGCAGAAGCGCGGTGACTGGGACAATACCGCCGACATCATCAAGCGCGGCAATGACAAGATTATCGAGGAAATGAAGGCCAGCGGCCTGCGCGGTCGCGGTGGGGCGGGTTTCCCGACCGGTCTCAAATGGTCGTTCATGCCCAAGGAAGCGCCGAAGGACAGTCAGGGC
>JABMNS010000175.1 GCA_013204445.1 Sphingomonadales bacterium | reverse complement strand
ATGGTTTCGAGAATGTTATTGGCGATCATTATCCTGCACTCCTGGTTATATTCTCATTTTTGCCGGTCCGGTTGCGGTTCTTCCGGCGGATCAAAAGTTTTGGCGGCACCCAGTTGGGGGAACAGTCGCGACCAGAGTCCCGTCACCACTATAGCACCGGCACCGCCAGCGACAATGGCAGCAATCGGTCCGACCAATACGGCAAGGCCACCGGACAATGCGTCGCCTAATTCGTTCGATGCGCTGATCGTCATCTGGCTGACCGCGCCGACCCGTCCGCGCTTTTCATCTGGCGTGTGCAACTGGATCAGCGAACTGCGGACATAGACCCCGAACATGTCGGCAGCGCCGCAAACTCCGAGGCAGGCCATCGACAGGTAGAGATTGGTGCTGAGCCCAAACCCGATTGTGCCGAGTCCGAATATAGCCATCGCAACCAGCATACTGTTGCCAACATTCTTGCTGAGTGGGGCAAAGGAGAAGATCAGCGCTACTATCACCGCGCCGACGGCCGGGGAGGCGGCGAGCAGCGACAGGCCGATTTCGCCGGCGTGCAAAATGTCCTTAGCAAAGACTGGTATCATGGCCGTCGCGCCGGCCAGGAACATGACCAGAAGATCGAGCGTAATCGCCCCCAGCACCAGCTTATTGGTCCAGACATAGGCCATGCCGTCGCCGACCTGTTGCAGCGGCCCTTTGGTTTTATCGGCTTCTGGGCGCGCCACCGGGCCAATCAGGAAAATCGCCAAGGTTGCCAGCGCATATAGGCCAGCACAGACGAAATAGGGCAGGGCTGCGTCAACCTTGTAAAGCGGGCCAGCCATGCCTGGCCCGGCGATCACGCCGACCTGCCAGGCGATGGTGGAGAGCGCAATGGCGCGCGGAATCGATGCTTTTGGGACCAGATTGGGCGCCAGCGAGGTGATCGCCGGCCCAAGGAAGGCCCGGCAAATGCCAAGCAGCACGGCAATGACATAGATGGTCCACAGGGTGATGCCGCCGGTCGCAGTCATCAGCCCCAGAGCAAGGGCAATCATCGCCTGGGCAGCCAGCACGATGCGGGCGATCCAGCGGCGATCCATATGGTCAGCAATCCATCCGACCAGCGGCGTCAGGATGAACAGGGGCACGAATTGCAGCAACCCGAGCAGGCCCAATATCCCGGCCGATGCACTGATCCCCATATCTTCGCGGGCCAGATTATAGGCTTGCCAACCGAGGATCAGCATCATCGCGTAAAGTGCAAACATCGACGTCAGTCGCGAAAACCACAGATAACGATAATTTGCGATGGTAAAGGGATGTGGAGCGGAACTGATCACGGAAATCTGCTAGCGATTGAAGCAACTTGCTGCAATCAATTCGTGCTCGTGGGTGATGATTTGGCGGAAGTTGGTTGGTCGAATAAGACTGGCCATGCCAATTGCGATTCTTCCAATCGGCACCGATCGATACAGCAGAATGAAATATTCCTCCGGGAGATAGAAATGAAGATGCGCAATTTACTGCTGGCGGTATCGCTATCGGGTTTGCATGATCGCGATCCGGAATTCTGAATCGGTCAGCTTTCTAACGCGCTGGTGCGCAATTGCCGCTATCTGTCGGCTATCGGCATACACGCGCGCGGGATGACGGTCGAGCAGAGCCTCGAGATGTTCCAGAAGCGATGGTTATCAGGACATTGGCAATGCGACCGAGCAGGCGGCGCTCGGAACCTATGATCCGGCCTATCTCAATTGCACGACGGGCAAGCTGATGATCCGCAAGCTTCGTAAAGACTGGACCAACGCCAATTTTGCCGAGCAGAAGACCCAGGAAAAAACCGCTGACTGGAAGGAATTTCATGACGAGTTTCTCAAGTATGGTGGCCCGCCGATTCCGATGGTGCGCAAGGCGATGATGAAGGAAGCCGAAGCGAAGGCGGTTTTCTAGGCGCGCATATTCGCTTCCAGCGGGAAGCGGTCTCCCGCGCCGGGATCAGAAGATCGGGCACCTGCCAGCGCGGGTGCCCGATCCTGCCCATTAACGATCTCTTTTAACATATTTGGTGCCGGCGTACCGCTGCGGGACGACTGAGAAATTCGCCATTTCTCGTCGTCAACCCATGGTAAATACTTTGTTAACGAACGGAGTATGAGCGATGGTCGAGAAAATTGCATATCGGATAAGTGCTTCGGTTCTGCTGGTGGCGGCACTGGCGATCGTTGCCATCATGGTGATGGGATTGACCCGCGCCGACGCCGGCCCATCTTCTGTGCTGTCGAAGGCGGTGGCTAGTGAGAATGTGGCCTCAGAACCTGTCGCTCAGAATATATCCGAGCTCGAACCAATCGCAGCCGATCGAGAGAATATTGCCGAAAAATTGCTGCTCAGCGACAAGTTCTTGGTCAAACGCATCCTCGAGATCGACGAACCATTCGTGCATGGCTATTATAAATGGGATGATGACGGCGTGCCGGCTGGCGAGCTGGTCGTCACGGTCGATCTCAAGGCCGAGAGCATTTCCGTCTTCCGCGCCGGCTATGAAATAGGGGCGGCGGTGATTACCTTTGGCGATTCCGAAAAACCGGCCCCGACCGGCGTATTTCCGATTACCCAGAAGAACAAGAATCATATCTCCAGCATCTATGGTTCGCCGATGCCTTATAT
>JABMNS010000174.1 GCA_013204445.1 Sphingomonadales bacterium | reverse complement strand
GCTGGTGCAGTTAGCGGACGGTGCAGAAATTGCGGCGCAGGCGGTGCTGGACGTGCGCGGCAGCGGGGATGTTTCCGCGCTGGATGTCGGCTGGCAGAAATTTTGCGGCCAGATGCTCAAACTGAAAAAACCCCACGGACTGGAACGTCCCGTTATCATGGATGCCACGGTCGAGCAGATTGATGGCTATCGGTTCATTTACTGCCTGCCGTTCAGCGACACCGAAATTTTCGTCGAAGACACTTATTATGCCGACACGTCCGCCCTGGACAGTGCGACATCCCATGGCCGGATTGCAGAATATGCGGCGGCTCAGGGATGGGCCATTGAATCGGTGGTAAGCGAGGAAAAAGGTCAGCTTCCCGTGATCTATGGAGGCGATTTTAAGTCTTTCTGGAAGGCCAATATAGGTGTCGATGCGCGCGCTGGGGCAAGGGCAGCGCTGATCCAGCCGATCACCAGCTATTCCCTGCCAATGGCGGTCAAAACAGCGATCATGATTGCCGAAATGCCCGAGATCAGCCAGCAGAAGCTGGATAAAATGCTGCGCAATCTGGCCCAAAAACATTGGAAGAACGGAAAATTTTATCGCATGCTTTGCGCCTTCCTGTTTCTGGGTGCGGAACCAGACAAGCGTTACAAGACACTTGAACATACCTATACCAAAGACGAAAAATTGCTCGCCCGCTTCTATGCAGGCAAATCCACCCGGATGGATCAGGCCAATCTCCTTACTGGTAGGCCGCCCATCCCGATTTCCCGCGCTATCCCGCTTTTGTTGAAATATAGATGAGTATGATTTTCCCATGAGTAATCTTGCAAAATCGCAGAGTGAATTGTTCAAGAAAGCAGCCGTGATCGGTTCCGGCTTTGGCGGTCTGGCGCTCGCCATTCGGCTGCAGTCAGCCGGTATCCAGACGACCATATTGGAAGGCCGCGACAAGCCGGGTGGCCGCGCTTATTATTGGGAGAAGGAAGGTTTTATCTTCGATGGCGGCCCGACCGTCATCACCGACCCGGATTGCCTGTCCCAACTGTGGGAGCTGACTGGTCATGATATGGCGAAAGATATCGAACTGATGCCGGTATCGCCTTTCTACCGGCTCAATTGGCCGGACGGTACCAATTTCGATTATGTTAATGATCCTGAAGAGCTTTACGCCAATATCGCGGCGATCGAGCCCGATGATGTCGAAGGTTACAAGAAATTCCTCGAATATAGCGGCGGGCTGTATGAGGAAGGCTATGTCAAGCTGGGCACCAAGGCGTTTCTGGATTTTAAATCGATGATCAAGGCGGCTCCTGCCCTAATGAAATATGAAGCCTATCGCTCGGTTTATGCCAAGGTTTCCAGCTTTGTAAAAAATGAGAAGCTGCGAGAATTTCTGTCCTTTCAATCGCTGCTAGTTGGTGGAAATCCGATGAAAACCAGCGCGATTTATGGCCTGATCCACAAGCTGGAACGGCTCGGTGGCGTCTGGTTTGCCAAGGGCGGGACCAATATGCTGGTCAGCGCAATGGTCAAGCATTTCGAACGGATTGGCGGGGTGATCCGGCTGAATGATCCGGTGACAAAAATAGATACAATAGGTGACCGTGCGTCCGGCATTACCTGCAAATCCGGCTGGAGCGAGCGGTTCGATGCCGTCGCTTCCAACGCCGATGTGATGCACAGCTATCGCGACCTTCTTGGTCACAGGCATCGCAGCGAAACGGTAACCGGAAAGCTGAAGAAGAAAAAATATTCACCGTCGCTGTTTGTCGTCCATTTCGGCCTGAAGGGCAGCTGGCCCGGCATTCCGCACCATATGATCCTGTTCGGTCCACGCTACAAAGGCCTGCTCGCGGATATTTATGACAATGGCGTGCTGCCGAGCGATTTTTCGCTCTACCTGCACCATCCGACAATCACCGATCCGGAAATGGCCCCCGAAGACCATAGCACATTCTACGTGCTGGCGCCGGTGCCCCACCAGGGCAAGCTGCCAATCGATTGGAAAGAAATGGGGCCAATATACGAGAAGCGGATTCTCGACGAAATCGGCCATCGCCTGATCCCCGACATTCACGACCGCATTGTCACCAGCTTTCACTATACTCCGCAGGATTTCGGCGCCGATCTCAATGCCCATCTCGGTAGCGCGTTCAGCCTTGAACCCTTGCTCACCCAGAGCGCCTGGTTCCGGGTACACAATCGCGATGATGTGATCGACAATCTCTATTTTGTCGGCGCCGGCACCCATCCGGGTGCTGGGATCCCGGGCGTTGTCGGCAGTGCCAAGGCGACGGCTGAACTGATGCTGGAGGATATGGGGTGATGACTTACTCCGTTCGTCCTGAGCCTGTCGAAGGACGGTTTTTACTCACCAGACGCACATCGACAAGCTCAGTGCGAACGGTTTTCTATTCGTCGAGATCATGAACCGCGCGCATCTCATCATTCAGGCCAAGACCAGTATCGAGCGGGGATCTAAGTCCTTTGCCCGCGCGTCAAAACTCTTTTCAAAGCGAACCCGCGAACGGGCGTGGTTGCTCTATTATTGGTGCCGGGCCTGTGATGATCTTGCTGACGGTCAGGATCATGGTCACGGGATGTCGGCCATAGCCAATCCTGGGAAAACCATCGCGGCCATGCGGATGACGACGGTGCGCGCGCATGGCGGCGAGCAAACCGGAAATCCCCCGTTCGACGCCTTTGGTGTGGTCGCACAGGAATGCGGCATTCCGAAAAATCTGGCAGATGACATGATCGACGGCTTTGCCCTGGATGCCCGCGGATGGCGACCGGAAACCGGGAATGATCTGTTTCAATATTGCTATCATGTCGCTGGTGCGGTCGGTTGCATGATGGCGGTAGTGATGGGGGTTTCGGTAAGAGATCAAGAGGTGCTGGACCGCGCCTGTGATCTGGGGCTGGCGTTTCAGCTTGCCAATATTGCGCGCGACGTGGCCGAGGATGCAGAGGCCGGGCGATGCTATTTGCCGAAAAGCTGGCTCGCCGAAGCCGGCATTGATCCCGACCATATCATGGACCCGGCCAATCGGGCTGCGCTCATCACGCTGGTCAACCGGCTTTGCGACTTGGCGGGAGATTATGAAGCCTCGGCGCGCGTGGGCGCATCAAGCCTGCCGTTCCGGTCCCGCTGGGCGGTGCTTGCGGCGGCTGGGATTTACGGAGACATAGCCCGGGCGATCAAGCAGAGTGACGGCGCATCGCTTAAACAACGAATATTTACCAGCAAAGGCAAAAAACTGGGCTGGATATTGAAAGCCTTTGGGCAGGCGCTGATGAAATCGGCCCGGCGCGACCGTCAAGGATTGTGGACAAGAGCCCGCACGAACCGTCCTGCTTAGTGGCTGGCACCATGTTCGATGACATATTTGCCGATGCGCTGCACCGCCGCATCAAATAGATTTTGCGAACAGCACAGCACGCCGAGCGCCTTGCCGTGCGTGCCATTATAGACCAAATTTTTGCCTAGTGCATCGGTGACGCTGGCCCCCGCTTCGGCCGCAATAACATGGGCCGCTGCGATATCCCATTCATGGCCCCAGCGGGTATAAGCGACGACATCCGCCCGATCATCCGCGACCATCGCCATTCTGAGCGCGATACTGTTCGGCTTTGCCACCGCTGTCAGATTGAGTTCGGGTGGCAGCGCTTCCGCCGGAATCCGGCATCCGTCATATTGACGCCGCTGGCTGGCGTGCAGGGTTCTGCCGTTGACCTCGGTATGACTGCCCGCCTTGGCAACCCAGGCTTCCTTCATCGCTGGGGCAACCAATACCCCGAAAATCGGCGAATCATTCTGCACCAGCGCGACGGAAACACACCAGCCGGTCTTGCCGGCTACAAAATCTTTTGTACCATCAATTGGATCGACCACCCAGGTCAGTTCAGCACCGGCACTGCTATGATCGATATGGGTTTCTTCGGAGAGCCAGCCGGCAGATGGCACCAACTTTTCCAGTTCGCTGCGCAAAAAACGGTCGACCGCCAGATCGGCATCGCTGACAATCTGTCCTGGTGATTTTTCCCAGGTCTTATCGGCCATCTTGTCCAGTTTCCAGTCACGCATGGCAAGCGCCCCGCCCTCTTCGGCGATCGCAATCACCCGATCAAAATCTATGTCAGCCACGAGTTTCTCCGTTCGCCCTGAGCTTGTCGAAGGGCGCTTCTAGTTCGTTAGGCGTGGTTCGACAGTCTCACCACTAACGGATTTGGTCAGCCACCCGCCACCGTCATGCTATCGGTGCGCAGGGTCGGCACATTCATGCTATAGCG
>JABMNS010000173.1 GCA_013204445.1 Sphingomonadales bacterium | reverse complement strand
GCTGCTGCTCGCAGCGCTTTATGCGGCGCAGGGCGGCGTTCACTAGAAAGCCTGCTAAATTGGTTTGAAACAAGACCCCGCCGGAAGCGATTTCGGCGGGGTTATCTCATTGCCCCGCCTTCCGGGATTTCAGTCCGTAAAGCGTTAATCACATTTTACCGCTTTTTCGATAGCCAAAATGCCAAGCGAGAAATTAGCGCCGGTGGGACGATATCAATGGAATTAGGCGGACTATAGAAGTTGGAGGGCAAGGATATCCGGGCGAACCGGTTCTGCGAAGGCCTGTCCGCATCTGAATTCCGGGCGGTGTTCCATCCGGTCGCGGAAATGAATGTCAATCTGATAGAGGCGTGGAGCGAATTAGCCAGACACGTGAGCGAACCGAATATATTCTACGAAGAATGCTTTCTGCGACCGGCTTTGGTCCAATTTGACCATCACCCCGACCTGCGGCTGTTCCTGCTATGGGCCGGAAAGCCTGGCCATTCGCAATTGCTTGGCCTACTGCCGATTGGCCTCGACAATCGGTTTGGCCGCTGGCCGGCGCCGCATGTCCAGAACTGGATGCACCATAATAGCTTTCTTGGCACACCGCTGGTCCGCAAGGGCTCCGAGCAGATCTTCTGGGAACAGCTGCTCACCGCTCTCGACCTGAGCGCCCGGCCGGGTTTTCTGCATATCAATGGCAACACCATCGGCGGCTCGCTGGATCAGGCCCTGCGGGAGGTTTGTGGTGACCAGAAACGGCGTTGCGATCTGGTGCACAGTGAGGCAAGGGCGTTGTTGCAGAGCGGTCTGGGTTCGGAGGCTTATTATGAGGCCGCCGTGCGGACAAAGAAGCGCAAGGAGCTGCGGCGGCAGGCCAAACGGCTGGATGAACTGGGCAAGTTGACCTTCGGACATCATCCCGATGCCCAGGACCTGGACCAGTGGATTGACGAATTTCTGCATCTGGAACAAACCGGTTGGAAAGGTGCAAATGGCTCGGCGCTCGACAGTTCGCCGGAAACAAGGTTATTTTTCCAGCAGGCAGTGGCAGGGGCAGCAGCGGCAGGCCAATTGGAGCGCCGCGACATAAGGCTCGACGGAAAGCCGCTGGCCATGCTGGTGAACTTTTTGTCCTTACCCGGCGGCTTTGGGTTCAAAACTGCTTTTGACGAAGATTATTCCCGCTATTCCCCCGGTGTCTTGCTCCAGATCGACAATCTCAATTTCCTCGATCAGCCGGCGATAGACTGGATAGACAGCTGCGCCGCGCAACATCATCCGATGATCGACAGCATCTGGTCCGGTCGCCGCCATATCGGGCGCTTCTCTATTGAACAGAAAGGCCTTTCCCGCCGCGCACTCTTTCGCGGTGTTAGGCTCGGCGAACAGCTGATGGGAACAATCAAGGGCCGCACAATTTTTGATCCGTCAGAGGTGCAGAAATGAATCAGATTAGCGGTAAAGGCACGTTCCAGCATCATGTTTTCGGAGACGAAAGCCGGCGGCAATTTGACAGCTGCTATCCCGAACAGGCGGGGTTGCTCGATCACAATATGTTTTCGCACGAACTGCTGACGCTCGATGCGCTGGCCAGGCTGGGCACATCGCTGCCGGAAAAAAGCATCGAATATAATCCCGGTGACTTGCCGGTTGGCATCAAGCCAGAGGACGTTCCCGGCAACGTCATGACCATCGGCGATACGATCCGGAAGATCGATCAGTCGGCAAGCTGGGCGGTGCTCAAGAATATCGAGCAGATGCCGGAATACGAAGCTTTGCTAAATTCTCTGCTCTCCGAAATCCGTCCGATCCTGAAGCCGCAAGGATATATTTTTGTGTCCTCACCCGATGCCGTGACTCCCTATCACTTCGATCCCGAGCATAATATCCTGCTGCAATTGCGCGGCGAAAAATGGATGACCACGTTCCCCGCCGGCAACGCCCATTATGCCGCCGATGAAATCCATGAAGGCTATCATCTCGGCGGCCACCGCAATCTGGTCTGGCAGGATGATTTCGAGGCCGAAGGCACGCGGCATCATCTGACTCCCGGCAAGGCGATTTTCGTGCCCGTCATGGCGCCGCATTTTTGTGAAGGTCGGCCCGGAACCGAGCATCTCGCTCTCGATCACCTGGCGCAGCGACTGGAGCTTTGAAGAGGCTGACGCCCGGGCGTTCAACGGCTGGCTGCGCAAGTGGGGATTGACGCCCAAGCCGCCGGGACACTTTCCGGCGCGGAATAAAGCAAAGGCGCTGGCGTGGCGGGTGTTGCGCAAGGTTGGGTTTATCTAGTTTTGTTATTCGAGCACATTGATACTGTTCAGACTAAATCTGAGTAGACTTTAACAATTTCATTGTAGCTTCTGAAGATGACAAAAGGATTGTTCATCCATCGCGCGGATTCTGTCTATAGCGATCGGCCTACCGAATATTATCAATTTCCGAAACAATATTTGCGGCGTGCCTCAAAGTTTGTTGGCGATTGGATAATTTATTACGAGCCGACGAAGAGCCACGCTAACCGGGGATATAAGGCCGTCGCACGTCTGGATAAGATCGTTCCTGATCCGACCACGCCGAACATGTATTTGGCCATGATGGAACCCAGAAGCTATCTCGAGTTTGAAGTTGTGGTGCCTTTTAAACGAGACGACGCAATTGTCTAAATAGGCCTCTTAAATGTTGAGGGAAAAATTTCAGGCCGTGCACAATCAGCAATACGGCCTCTTTCGGATGATGATTTTTCAGCCATCATAAATCGAGGTTTTCCAGGTGACTAAATTCTCCCGAGGGACGAGGATGGAATTGACGATAATATTGATCAATCTTTCGCTGAAGAACCCGCTGATTTCGTTTTCAATCAACCCCGAAGCAGAATGAATGATGTCTCTTCCCGAAAGTTCAGAAGTCGAATTTTTCGAAAAAATATTCTAAGGGCCTATGATTCCAGATGTACTCTGACAGGATTTAAATTCATCAACGGAAGCGGGCGGGCCGAGGTTGAAGCGGCTCATATCAAACCAGTTGAGCATGATGGGCCAGATATGGTTGGAAATGGACTGGCACTGTCGTGGACTGTGCATTGGGTGTTCGATCGTGGCTTGATCACGTTGACAGATGACCTTGATATTGTGGTTTCCCGGTACGTCAATGATGTCGACAATATTTGGCAGCTATTGAACAACTCTAAAAAGGCGACCCCTCCTGACCGCAACTTGGACTGTCCCCTCCCGTATTTTCTAAATTGGCATCGAGAAAATTGCGTTAAGGCATAGGCCAAAGTCGGCTCTTTCCATTAAAGAACAAGTCACTCCGGGTTATCCCCATCTAATCTCACTTGACTTTCCCCCCACCACCGTCACTCTCCGTCAAAAAATAGGGAGAGAGAATATGGCCACCAGCATCGCCGCAGCACCAACCACCATGGACGCCTATATCGAGAAACAGGCGCGGGGGGATGCGGTGGTTAATATCGTGCTGGCTGGCGGGATCAATTACTGGCTGACCCGCGATCTGCCCTTTGTTCCCGCTACGCTGCCCTTTGGCGATTCCGCGCCCAGTCTGGGTGGCACGTTGGTCGGTATCGCGGTGCTGATGAGTATATTGCTGACGCTGATCGTCTATCCGATCACCATGTTGCAGCGCAAATCGGGCAAAGTTGTTCCCGGGCTGTCCACCGACACGCGTGTCGGTTTTGCGCCGTTTCTGCTGGCGCTGAAACATCTGGTCCTGACCCTTGTCCCCGCCGTTCTGATCGGGATGGTCCTGCAAAGCGCTACGCCCGATCTCAGCTTGTCGCCGTTGGTCTTTACAGCGATGGTTACAGTCATTGCCGCGGTTCTGGCCTATTTCATGTCGAAGAGCACGACCCGGGCGACCCTGAAATTGTGATAATCATCACCGCATCCTTCGCGGTCCCGCCCGCCACTTGCGCGGAGATCATCGCATTGTGCAGCGAGCATAGCGCCCGTTCCCGCAACGAACCGGGCTGTATCTCGCATCATACCCACGTCGATTGCGAAGCCCCCGCGCGGCTGTTCTATCATGAGCAGTGGCTGGACGAAGCCGCCGTTGCTGCGCAATTCGCCGTGCCGGAATCGGGGGAATTTGTGAAGCAGAAGAGTGCGCTGGTTGGCGAGCGGCCGGAGATGCAGATATATCGGGCGGAAGCGGTTTCGGCAGGAGATTTGGGCTAGTCTTTAGCATGTCACCCCAGCGCAGGCTGGAGCCTAGCCCGCCTATGGTGAGAGAAGCAAATGCGGATTGGATCCCAGCCTTGGCTGGGATGATAGGATCTAAAACCGCTTCCTGAAATCAATCTCGACATAGCGGCCGACCGGATCGACATAGCCGGTCTGGTAGCTGAGCGGGATCAGGCCATTGCCGTCGCGGATGGTTTGGATATCGTCAAAGATATTGTCCACCTTGAATGCAATGCGGCTGGCTTTCAGGAAGGGGAGTTTCTCGGTCAGGCTGCCGCGATCATCCAGATTAACGAATAGCCGCAGGTTGAGCGTGGTCAGGTCGGAAAAGCGCAGGTCGGAGCCAGTCAGCCCGCCATTGACCCGGGTCGCGACCTGATGCTTGCCGTCGATGCGGAAGCCAAGGCCATTGTTGAACCAGCCACCGTTGATCTCGAACTCGTGCCGCGGGCTGCCGCCGGTTGAACCGATGGCCGAACCGTTCAGCAAATCCAGTTCATCAATACCCGGACGGATCTGGATGCGGTCCTGGAAGCGGATGGTGTGAAAGGCCGACAGCTGCCAGCGCCCGCCACGCGGACGACCGCCTGCTCCGGGACCGCCGCGCGGCGTTTCTGGTTGTGCTGCCGGGCTGCCTTCCGGAGTTGTAGTCTGCGGCGGCTTGTCGCCCTGTGCCGCGCCACCGGACGCTGCTGCATCAGGTGACCGCGTTGCCCTGTCCGCCCTCCCCGGTCCTTCACCGCCCCGCTCGCCAAAGCGTTTGGAAAAGTCGATGCCGTAGCGAATCCGTTCGCTGCTGACATTGGCATAGTTGACCGGTCGCCGGTCGATCGCAATCAGCCGGCCGCTGGTGTCGCGGGTCACCCGGTCAGGGAAGGCGGCCTCGATCTCTGGTGTCAGCAGCGGGAAACTGGACGCGACATTATTGCTGTTGTTGCGGAAATATTCGCCGAGGAAGGTAAAGCCGTCGAGCCATTCGGGGCGATAATTGACCGCCAGCTTGATATCCCGCTGTTTCTCCGCCGGAAGCGCAAAATTTCCGCCGGTGGTGATCGCAGCGATCACCGTTTCGCCATTGGTGAAGTCAAAGACCGTGACATCGGGGGTGATAATGACCGGGTTGCCAAGCTGGGCGATGCTCGGCGCCGCTTCCTCGCCGATCGCCGAGGCGGTGAACACCAGCCCATCGAACGGTTCCCAGTTCAGGCCCAAACCAAATTCCACCAGACCGCCAAAATCGGACAGGTCGGAATAGCCGAGATTGCCGTTGATCGATAATTTGCCAATCGCTTCGGTGACGTCGATATTTTCGTCGGCGAGCGGGATATCGATATTGATCCCCATGCTCAGCTCGTCGCGGCTGAGGCCGGTGGTGGTGACAATCGTCCGGCGCGTTTCCCGACTATCCAGTTCTTCCCGGTCATAGCCGGCGCGTAAAGTCGTCGTAACTGCGCCGGACGGTAAAACGAACAACGTTCCCGATAGCGTGGCAAGATTATTGATGGTCTGATCGACAACCTTGGCGGTATCGGTGGCGGGCTTTCCCAGTAAGGGTCCGAAAACGACGGCTAGCGGATCGACCGAACCAGCATCAATCGCCGTCTGCAGCGCGCTGATATCGTCGGACCGGTCGGTATCAGTATTGACCTGCGTACGCGTGTAATCACTGGTCAGCGACCAGCGCCAGTCGCTGATCCTGCCATTTAGCGTCAGCCCTGCTTGCGCGGCATTGGTTTCCTGTATCCGGTTCAGCGGGCCATATTCGGTGAAATAGCGGAACAAAGGATCGCCCGCGACCTCCAATGTGCCGCTGGGCAGGCCTTGTAGACCGCGGGACTTGTCGTAGACATAACCGCCATTGAGCGAGAGCGACACGCCATTGTCGAACGTCCGGCTGTAATTGGCATTGAGTTCCAGATTGTCCGAGGGCGCGACCAACGTGCGGAAATCACCCAGATTGACCAGATCACCTGCAGCGCCCTGAATGATGTTCCGCTCACTTTCGGTGATCGCGGTGTTATTTTGCCATTCCAGATTGATGTTGAGGCGGCTGTTCTTGCCGATCCGTGTGATGGTGCTCTCAACCTCCGAACGCCCCTGCGCTTCTCTAGTCGGAACGCCATATTCCGCCGATGCGCTGACCCCGGTATAATTGTCCTTCAGGATGAAGTTGATCACCCGCTGATCCGGACGATAGCCATATTGCAGCGCCAGCTCTTCCGGAAAGACCTGCACCGTGCGAATGGCTTCGGGTGGCAGATCGCGAATTTCGCGGAAACCGGAGGTGCGCTGGCCGTTGATCAACACAATCGGCCGACCGCTGCCCCGGCCCCGGCTGGAACGGGTCTGCGAAGAAATTGCTTCGAGCAGGTCCTGCACCGAAGATGCACCGAAACTGGCGATATCGGCCTCGCTTAGCTCGACCACCGGCGGTATCTCGCTGACGACCGCGCCGCGCGGACGTTCTGCCGTGACGACGATTTCTTCATCCTGATAGTCCGAATCTGCTTCGGTGATCTGCGCGCCGGCAGGAGCTGCGAGCAACAGGCTTGCCAAGGCAAAGGAGGATGAGGCGCTGAGGAATCTTGGGGAAGAGATCATAATTGGTTTCAATAGCTTCAAATTAGGGGGGGGAAGAAGGTGTCCAAAGTGCCATGTCAGACGCGTTAGTGGTATATTTTCTTTGTATTAAATTGTCGCAGGGAAATTGCTGCGGCAGCGATAGATTTTATCATTTTGACAGATGCAGCTAATCCTTCCCTTTTTGCGCATTTGCCGTTATGGCGCTCTGCAACGCGCGGGATTGCCGCGATATCAGGGAAAATGCACCGCAAGATGGCAAAGAAGAATTACTGGAAAT
>JABMNS010000172.1 GCA_013204445.1 Sphingomonadales bacterium | reverse complement strand
GTCCAGGGCTTGAAGTTATAGCCCAGAGTATACATGTCGCTGTCAGAGCGGATGCCGGGATATTTGAACAGATCCCAGGTCCCGCCTAGCCGCTCTCGCCCCTCAACGATGGCAAAACTTTTGCCTGGGCATCTTTTGGTCAGGTGAACCGCCGCGCCAATACCGGACAAGCCGGCACCGACAATCAATATGTCAAGAATCTGATTTTTCATCCCACCTTCCTACTGACATGATTGTCAGTTGGCAAGTGAGCGGTTTTGCAGGCTATTCGCTGATCAGGGTCAGGCGGCGAAACAGGGTCTGATCGAGCGTTTCATCAAAACGGCAGCCGATATGGCCATCCTTGCACCAAATCGCGGTTGCCGCGATCGGGCTGCTGCCTTCGAACCGCAGCCAGATGCGGCCGCCCTCGGCGATCATGCTGTCGCTCGCTACCCGGCAACCGTAGATCGAGACATCGATCAGCTCACCGGCTTTGGCGGCTTCGCCATGATGTCGGATAGCGGTCCGCTGGATATCAACCGGATGGCGATAGGCCTGACGCTGCTCGATCAGCGCCGGTTTCACCGCCCGAAATTGCGAATTCATATAGCTCATCACTTGCCCCTTGCCGGAGAGACTAGTCAATGCTGCTCAACAAAAGGTTAAGCAAAAGGCGGCGCTGTCCGCGACCGGCAATGGATCAGCGGGATCATTCCGCGGCTTCGAGCTCCTGCTCGCTGTCGCCAGGCCCCTGCTGCGAATTGGGGCCATAAAACTGGATCACCCCGTCATCGACCGGATCGTTGAGCAATATATTCTTGTCGTAGAGATAATCCTGGTTAAGTTTCCACGGCATCGCGGTGCTATTGCGCGGCAATTCTCTGATCGAGCGCTGGATATAGCCGGACGAGAAATCGAACAATTCCTCCTGCTCCAGTTCCTTATTCAGCGCGGGATTGGCGATTCGCGTCGATGTTGCGTCCATATGGTTCAGGATACGGCAGACAAATTCTGAGACGATATCTGCCTTCAGCGTCCAGCTGGCGTTGAGATAGCCGAACACGCTCGCGAGATTGGGAATGTCAGAGAACATACAGCCTTTATAATAGTAATGGTCAGGCCAGTGCACCGGCTTGCCATCCACTGCAAAGGCAACCTTTCCGGCCACCGCCAGCTTCAGCCCCGTCGCGGTGACAATCACATCGGCATCAATCGTTTGACCGGATTTCAGCCTGATGCCCGTCTCAGTCACCGTGTCGATATGGCCGGTCTTCAGATCGGCCGTGCCCGCGGCAATCGCCTTGAACATGTCGCCGTCCGGCACCAGGCACAAACGCTGCTCCCACGGGCCATATGGCGGCGTGTAATCTTCCTTCACATATTTGTCGCCGAGCTCTTTTTTCATTGGTTTTTCAAGCTTGTCGATGACCTTCTGCGGATTGTCGCGCGCGGTGCGGAAGGTGAGATCCTGCATCTTCACATTTTTCCAGCGGGTGATTTTGTAAGCCCATTTTTCCGGCAAGAGCTTGCGCAGGATGTTGGCGATCCGGTCTTTCGACGGCGCCGATGCATACCAGGTCGGGGTGCGCTGCAACATCGTGACATGGCTGGCTTTCTCCGCCAGTACCGGCACGATCGTCACCGCCGTCGCGCCGCTGCCGATGATCACTATCTTCTTGCCCGCATAATCAAAATCCTTGGGCCAGAATTGCGGGTGGACGACATCGCCCTTGAACTTAGATAGCCCCTCTATCTGCGCGTCATAGGGATTGTCATAATCATAATAGCCGGCGCCCATATAGACGAAATTGGCGCACATGGTGACCATGGTGCCATCGGACCTCTCCGCCGTCACCGTCCAGCGCGCGTCTTCGCTCGACCAGCTTGCGGTCAGCACCTTGTGGCCAAAGTGGATATGTTTTCCCAGATTATGCTTGGTCTTGATCCGGTGGAGATAGTTCATAATCGAGGGGCCGTCGGCGATCGCCTTCTGCTCGGTCCACGGTTCGAAATTAAAACCCAATGTGTGCATGTCGCTGTCGCTGCGGATACCGGGATATTGAAACAGGTTCCAGGTCCCGCCAATCTCCTCGCGGCGATCGACAATCGCTAAGCTCTTACCCGGACATTTGTCGCGCAGATGCACCGCTATGCCAATGCCCGAAATGCCAGCGCCGACGATCAATACATCGACTGATTCTATTGCTGCACTGCTTTTTTCCACGATCTGAGTCGCCATTGCCGTCTCTCCCAGCTTTTTCGGTCTTATGCCATTGCTGGGGACAGGTTGCAATTGGCAATTTAATCGGCCGGTTAAGAAGCCTTGGCGTTGGCCGCAAAAACCGTTTAAACAGGCAGGATGAGCAACATTCCGATCATCCGAAACCCGGTCCCGCAGGAGAAAGCCGCCGCAATATGCGCCGCGGTCGCCGCCGCCACATCGTTGCCCACCGACAACGAATCGTCGCGGCTGGCCGCGACCCGCGACGCCTCGATCTTCCACGAATTTCTCAGCGACCCGCAAATCCACGCGCCGATTTACACCCTCCCCCGCCCGCTGACCGTCGAGTCGGTGCGCGCTTTTATCGCCGACCATCAGAAGCAGCGCGAAGAGGGTTGCGGACTGCTGTTCCTCAACTTTGACGATCAGGGCCGGATCGGCGGCTATAGCGATATCTGCGCCTGGCCCGAGTGGGCGGCCGGCGAACTGGGCGGCGCCATCCACCCCGACCGCCAGGGCCAGAGACGCGGCAGCGACGGCGCGCGGCAGAGCTTCGGCTGGATGTTCGGCCATCTCGGCCTCGACCTGATCTGCGAAACCGCCTCGCTCGACAATCACCGCACCGCCCATCTGCTCGACGGCCTCGGTTTCCAGCGCATGGGCGAAATAGTCAGCAAACGCGACGACGGCACCACAAGACCCTCGCTGGTCTGGGAAATCACGCGGGCGCAATGGCAGGAGAAAAACCTTCTCCCATGACGGAGAAGGGCACGAAATCTTGCCGCCGAAGCGTCAGCGCAGGCAGCTAGATGGAGTTGGATGAGGGTGCGCCGATGATGGGTTGCTGTGCCACAACGGTTCGGTAAACTCTCAACCAGCTGCGGCTAGGCAGCAAGCTGCCAAATCTCCATATACATCTCCCTCAAGGCCGAGGGTACTTAACACCCCCGCAAAACCGTGATAGCGCCTCCGTATCGAAACCTTCTTCCTCTTGATCGGCCTCGCGCTGGCAACCACGGGCTTGGCGCTGATGCTGCGCAGTGATCTGCTCTACATCCGCGGCGGCACCCGCCGCATCCCGGCGCAGATAGTCCGCCACCATCATGTCCGACGCGGCGGCGCGACGCTGTACAATGCGATCCTGCTGGTGCCCGATGAACGCGGCGGCTTTATCGAGGTCCGCGACCCGCTGACCACGCCCTTCCCGACGCCGGTTATCGGCGAGCTACTGACCGTCGTCCACCCGACCGGTTACCCCGCCAGGGCGCGCATCCCCTATCCTTGGTTTCGGGCCGGGGTGTACGGGATGCTAGGCTATGCCTTTGTGATTTCCGGGCTGGAGCTGATGGGCTTGGGGTGAGCTTTTCACCTTCTCCCTTAAGGGAGGCGAAAGCAAGTTCAGGATGACGGGCTATTGCCCCGCAGCAACCCCGAACAGATCATGCTCGTCGGCATCCTCGATCACCGCATCGACAATATCGCCAACCGCAAGACCGGCCGCAACATTGCGCAGAAACACATTACCGTCGATCTCCGGCGCATCGGCCTCGGAGCGCGCGGTCGCGCCTATGTCGCCATCCTCGTCAGGTTCGCCGATCTCGTCGATGATCACCGGCAAGGTCCGGCCGACCTTGGCCTGCAGCTTGGCGGCGCTGATCCGGGCGGTCACTTCCATGATCCGCTGATAGCGCTCTTCCTTGACCTCTTCGGGCAATGCGCCGTCGAGGAGGTTGGCCGCCGCGCCTTCAACCGCTTCAAAGCGAAACGCGCCGACGCGGTCGAGCTGGGCTTCCTCGAGCCAGTCGAGCAGATATTTAAAGTCATCCTCAGTCTCGCCGGGGAAGCCGACAACGAAGGTCGAACGAATGGTGAGATCGGGGCAGATGTCGCGCCAGCTCTTGACTCGCTGAAGCACCTTAGCCTCGTTGGCCGGGCGCTTCATCCGCTTCAGGACATTGGGCGCGGCATGCTGGAACGGGATGTCGAGATAGGGCGTGATCTTGCGCTCGGCCATCAGCGGGATGACCTTGTCGACATGCGGATAGGGATAGACATAGTGCAACCGAGTCCAAACGCCCTTGCCCTCGGGTGTCCGCAATTCGCCAAATGCGGCGGCGAGATCGGTCATATGGGCGCGCACTTCGCGGCCCTGCCCGGTGGGGCCATTCCAGACACGGGATTGATGGCGGATATCAACGCCATAAGCCGAGGTGTCCTGGCTGATCACCAGCAGTTCCTTGGTGCCCGCCTCGACCAGCTTCTCGGCCTCGCGCAGGATCGCATCGGGACGGCGGGAGACGAGGTCACCGCGCAGGCTGGGGATGATGCAGAAGGAGCAGCGATGGTTGCAGCCTTCGCTGATCTTGAGATAGCTGTAATGGCGCGGGGTCAGCTTCAGGCCTGCTTCGGGGACCAGATCGACAAACGCGCCACGGGCCGCCGGAGCCGCAGCGTGTACGGCAGTGACCACGTCCTCATATTGATGCGCGCCGGTGACGGCGAGCACATCGGGGAAGCGCTTCATGATCAGATCGGCTTCATTGCCCATACAGCCGGTGACAATGACCCGGCCATTCCCATCCATCGCCTCGCCGATCGCCTCGAGGCTTTCCTCCTTGGCGCTGTCGAGAAAGCCGCAGGTGTTGACCAGCACGACATCGGCGCCGGCATAATCCGGACACAGGTCATAGCCGTCGGAGCGCAGCTGCGTCAGAATCCGTTCGCTGTCGACCAATGCCTTGGGACAGCCGAGCGATACCATGCCCACTTTGGGCGGAGAAGGAATTTGGGTTGCCATATGGCGGGCGCTTTAGGCGTGTTTTGCAGGCGAGTCACGATCAATGTTCGGTAGCGTCGTGCCCCGGCTTTGCGCTCCGGCGTCCGCCGGAGCACATCTCGTGCCGCCGCCTCGGACCACTCCGGCAGATGGAGTCAGCCCATCGCCGCCAGAATTCTCGATTCATTGCCGAAACCCCCCGATTCCGCTATACAAATAACCCCGGCGAAGACCGAGGGAAAAATCAGGAGGGGGATCACATGAACATATTCGATGTAAACTGGATCGCGGTGGTTGTCGCAGCGCTGGCGGGCTTTCTGGTCGGCGGCATCTGGTACGGACCCATCATGGGCAAGAAGTGGATGGGCGCGGTCGGCCTGACCGAGGAGCAGATCAAAGAGGGCAGTATCGGAAAGATTTACGGCGGCGCCTTTGCCTTCAGCCTAGTCGCCTCGTGGACCTTGGCCCATACATTTGCAACCTATGCGGTCGATCTCAACTTTGCCACCAAAGTGCTGACCGCCTTTAGCATCGCGCTCGGTTTCATCATTCCGGCGATCGGCACCAACTATCTATTCTCGCAAAAGAACAAGGCCCTGTTCTTCATCGACGCCGGTTACTGGCTGATCTTCTATACCGCGATGGGCGTGGTCCACGCCTGGCTAGGCTAAGCTTCTCCGGCGAGAGTATCAGCAATGATCCGCCAGACCTTCGGGTTGAAACCAAGGCTGAGATGCCCTCCATCGACGCGGATGTTGCGGGCCTGGGGATTGTAGATATCTCTGGCGATATCGGGGCCGACGATGCCGTCCCGGTTGGAATAGAGAACGGTCAGCGGCTGATCGAAGCCGATGCTGTTGCGCTCATGGACCTCGCGCTCGAACTGATCGAGCCGGATATTGGCGGATTTAGCGTAGTGCTGGCCCGGTGTGGTATATTTGGGACCGCCAATGATTGGGGTTCCCATGGTGATCAGCTCGCGCACCAGATGCGGCGATTGCCGCGCGGTTTCGCGGGCGATGATCCCGCCGAGCGACCAGCCGATCAGGGTGATCGGCTGTCCGCCATTTTCGGCAAAACGGGCTTCGGCGACCGCGGTGAAGCGGTCAACATCGCGGTCGACTGACCCCCGATTGCGACCGAGCGACCAGTCGGCTACATCATAGTTGATCCGCTTGAGAAAGGCTTCCAGCGGGCGCATCGACAATTCGCTGCCGCCATAGCCGGGGATCAGATAGACCGGCCGGCCATCGCCGCGCGTTGCCGAGACTAGCCGCGGCCATTGCAGACCGAAGCGGAGCAGATCGAGCGGCAGGGACAGTTCACCCAGCTGCGCCAGTCTATGGGGTGGGCGAAGCCCGGTGGGCATCGGTATCGGGTCGGCCATCAGCAAGCTCCAGCATCGATCCGGCAGAATAGCAGGCTATCTCGCAGGTGCAACATGAACCAAGGAACAGGCCGGGTCAGGCTTTTTCCTTTTCCCATTTTTCCGACCCATTGCCGGGGATGATCTCGACAATGATATCGCCAGCCTCCAGCATGCTCGCCTCCTCTTCCCAGAAACCGAATACCGCATCACCGCGATAGATCCGCACGCCCATGCCCGATCCGACCACTTCGCTCATCGCCATGCCGACTTCGTCCTCGGTCACCGACCGCTGAACCAGCTTCACCCGGCCGGTAGCGGAAGCAAGATCGCTGAGATAATCCGAAATCTTGGCCCCTTCGCAACTGCCGGCGAGCAGCAGCCCGGCAAAGCTGACCGGATTGATGACGGTCGTCGCCCCGGCCTGCCGCGCGAGCAGTTCATTGTCCGCCGCCTTGATCGATACGCTAATCGGCAAATGATAGGCGAGATGCCGGGCGGTGAGTACGATCAATATGCTGGTGTCATCGCGCCCGGCCGACACGATCATCGAGCGCGCTCGCGATATTTTGACATTCATCAGCGCATTGTCGCGCGTAGCATCACCATTGATCACCGCGCAGCCGAGCTTCTCGGCTTGCGCCAAGGCATCATCAGATGAATCAATCACGACAATTTCTTCCGGGTTGGTGCCGCGCGCGAGCAGCTCCTGCACAGCTTCGCTGCCGCTCGTACCAAAGCCGGCGATCACAATATGGTCGTGCAAATTGCTTTGAATCAGTTTCATGCGCCAATTGTCCCAGGTTCGTTTGAAAACAAAATTATAGGCCGTGCCGACAAAGATTAACACGACGAAGATGCGAATAGGAGTCACAACCAGCGCATCGAACATCCGCGCCCGTTCGGTGACCGGAGCGATGTCGCCATAGCCGGTGGTGGTGATCGAGATCATCGTGAAATAGATAACGTCTAGGAAGCTGACATCACCGTCATAACTGTCCTGCAGGCCATTACGGTCGAAATAATGCACCGCCACGGCCATGCCGATAAGCGCAAGGACGAAAGTGACTCGCCATGCAATATCGGCCCAGACCGGCAGGCTTGAGCGCCGCCGGAGGGTAAAATAGTCAGAAATTTTGCGGTTGCTGCTGCTTGCCATGGCCGGTTCAGCCGCGCTTTGGCAGATGGATGTTCGGATCGACCGGCTTACGATCCTTGCGGATTTCGAAATGCAGTTGCGGTTCCTGCACATAGCCGCTTTCACCAGCGAGGCCGATAACCTCACCCGCCTTGACCTTCTGGCCGCGCGTCACATTAAGTTTGTCGGCATGACCATAAGCGGTGACCCAGCCGGACCCATGGTTAATCAGAATCAGTCCGCCAAATACGCCGATTTCGTCGCCGCTATAGGCGATCACCCCGTCGGCCGATGCGCGGATTGGCGTGCCGCTGGGGACGCCGATGTTAAGACCGTCATTGACCTTGCCGCCGCCTTTGCTGCCAAAGTTGGAAATGACTTTGCCATCCACCGGCCACTGGAACCGTCCGGAGAAGCCTGCCGGTGTCGCAATGGTTGCATTAGGCGTTATGGCTTTCCGCCAATCGGATGGCTCTCTGGCGGCCGCGCCATCGTCCAGTGCTGGCTGACTGCCAGTAACAATATCGTCAATCTCCAGATCAAAGGCGGCGGCACGTTGTTCGATACTCAAACTGGCCGGATCGCTGGGTGCGGTGGCAGGCAGCAGCAGCTTCTGACCCACACGCAAAATATAGGGCTCTTCCAGTGCGTTCAAGGCCACCACATCGCGCCATGGTGCGCCATAGGCACGGGCGATCGCGATACCGGTCTCGCCCGAATCGACCGCGTGATAGCGCCCGCCGGTTATTTTCAGTCGCTGGCCGGGATGCATGACATAGGGATCGACCAATCCGTTGGCCGACGCAATGACCTGCGATCCCGCGCCAGTCTTGTTGGCAATCCCGCGCAACGTGTCTCCGGGCTGCACGATATATGTGCCTGATTCCACCCATTGGGCATTGGCCGTGACGGGGCGTGCTTGCCAAGTCGAAAGCGGCGCCTGTTCGGGTGCTGTGCTGAGAACAACAGAATCGGCAAGCAACTGAGGCTGGGCTGGCGGCGGGGCATAGTCATCATGGCCCGGAGGGATGCAGGCGGTGAAACCCAGGAGCAATATCAGGATCGCAATATGACGCATATATGACCCCATTAACCAACCCTTCCCCTTGCGGGATTGCTAATAACAGCAAAAGCGCAGCTTGCCAGCCCCGCTGACCAAAACATAGCGAATTCGCGAGTGCAGCGTCTAGAGATCAGCGGTAAAGTTTCTTCAGACCGTCCATAGAATCATAATGGGTAAGATCCAGGTGGAGCGGTGTGATCGAGACATAGCCGTCAGCGATCGCCTCCAGATCGGTGCTGTGCGCCGGCGTTTCCACCATCGGTCCGAGACCGAACCAGTGATATTCAAAACCACGCGGATCTTGGTTACTCACGATCTGCAGCCGGCCATAATCACGGATGCCCTGAGATACGGCCCGCACACCCTTTACTTCGCTCGCTGGGAGCGATGGAAAATTGATGTTCACTAGCGTCCGGTGATCCATCCGCTCCTTGATCAGAGGTCGCAGCACGCGTTCACCCCATTGCATGGCGGCATCAAACGGCACATCAGCACCCATATCTCCCCGTGCATAGGCCTGGCTCAGCGCGATCGACGGGATTCCTGCCAAAGCACCTTCCATCGCGGCCGACACGGTGCCCGAATAGGTAACATCTTCGCCCAGATTTGCACCGCGATTAACGCCGGACAGGATCAGGTCGGGCGGGCCGTCTTTCATGATCTTGGCGACCGCCATCATCACGCTGTCGGTGGGTGTGCCATCGACCGAATATTGCTGGTCGCCGCGCTTGCGGATGCGCAGTGGCCGGGTGATGGTCAGCGAGTGGCCCGCTCCGGAATTCTCGTCAGACGGCGCAACAATCCAGATATCGTTGGAAAAATGCGACGCGATATCGAGCAGGATTTTCATCCCCGGCGCATCGAAGCCATCATCATTGGTCAGCAATATCCGCATCACGATGGCTCCAGTTTATCGATGCCGCCCATATAGGGCAGCAATACCGGCGGAATTGTGACCGAGCCATCCGCCTGCTGATAATTTTCGAGTACTGCCACCAATGTACGACCCACGGCAAGCCCCGAACCGTTCAGCGTGTGGACAAATCTTGTCCCCTTTTCTTCCCCCTCGGGCCTGAAACGGACATTCATCCGCCGCGCCTGATAGTCGCCGCAGGTCGAAATGCTCGAAATCTCGCGGTAGGTATTCTGCCCCGGCAGCCAGACTTCCAGATCATATGTTTTGCGAGCCGTTGCGCCCATGTCTCCCGCGCACAGCAGCATTTTGCGATAGGGCAGTTCAAGCGCCTTGAGGATCGATTCCGCGGCTTCGGTCATCCGCAGATGTTCGGTATCGCTGTAGTCGGGATGAGTGATGGCAACCATTTCGACTTTCTCAAACTGGTGCTGACGGATCAGGCCTTTCGTATCCTTGCCAGCAGAGCCTGCTTCGCTGCGGAAGCAGGGGGTAAGCGCGGTCAATCGGATCGGCAGTTGCGCTTCATCCAATATCTGCCCACTTACGCTGTTGGTCAGGCTAACCTCTGCAGTTGGGATGAGCCAGCGGCCATCGGTAGTCTGGAACGAATCCTCGGAAAACTTCGGGAGCTGACCGGTACCAAACATGGCTTGCTCGCGCACCAGCACCGGCGGCGCGCATTCCTGAAAGCCATTTGTCATTGTCTGCTGATCGAGCATATATTGGCCGATCGCCCGCTGCAACCGGGCCATCTGCCCACGCAGGAAGGCAAAGCGCGCGCCGGACATGGCCGCTGCCGTTTCAAAATCCAGGCCCAGAGCCGGGCCGATGTCGCTATGCTCTTTTGGCTCAAAATCAAATTTACGCGGTTCGCCCCAGCGTTCAACTTCGACATTGTCGTTTTCATCTGCGCCATCCGGAACATCTTCATCCGGAAGATTCGGAAGGCCGGCGAGCAAAGGTGTTATTTCTTGAGCTTCCGCAAGCTTCCCGATGAAATCAGTTAGTTTTTTTGCGACTTCAATCGATCTATCCTTAAACTCCATAGCTTCGACCGTGTTGCCTTGGCCTTGGCCGGCGAGTTGCCCGAAGGCAGCAGAGAGCTGCTTCTTCTGCGAGTTTAATTGCTCAATTTCAGACTGCAACTGCCTACGCACTTTGTCAGCGTTCAATATTTTAATTGCCACCGGTTCAACCCCTCGCCTCGCTAGCGAGGCGTCAAATTCTTCCGGATTTTCGCGAATATATTTTATATCATGCATGGC
>JABMNS010000171.1 GCA_013204445.1 Sphingomonadales bacterium | reverse complement strand
GCGGGCGGCCGGACTTGAACCGGCAAGGCCTTGCGGCCGAGAGATTTTAAGTCTTTTTCATATCCGCCGTTGTTTAATCGTCAAGATGCGCCAAGGCCTTTTTCAGCGCCTCCTTGGTTCTGGCTTTGTCCACCCGATTACCGTTAATGGCGATTGTTACGCCCTCGTCTTCGTGGCGGAATAGTTGCTCGTCCTCTTCAAGTTCAGCATACGTGCCTTGAACACTGAAGGTCCGGACCGGTTTGGCAAAGCCTTTCATCGTGATCGCTTCCTGTTCTTCGGCAAGCAGCCAATCCTTGACCAACGAGTAGGTCTCGGCGGCCATCAAAATACCGCCGACCTCCGCATGGGCTTGTAGCCTTGCGGCCAGATTTACTTCGCCGCCAATGATCGTGTAGTCCATGCGGTCTTCGCTGCCAAAATTGCCGACCGTGCAATAGCCGGTGTTGATGCCGATGCGCGCCTCGAACGGGCGGTCGATCAACCCCTGTTCCTGCCATCCCGTCTGCAGCTTGCGCAGCTGTCGCTGCATTTCAATCGCCATGCGCACGCAAGCCGCGGCGTCTTCCTTGACGCCCCTGGTCTCCGGATCGCCGAAATAAAACATCATGGCATCGCCGATGAACTTATCGAAATAGGCGCCGTGCTCCAGAGCGATCCGGGACATCTCCGTCAAATATTCATTGAGCAGCGAGGTCAGCTCTTCCGATTCCAATTGGTCGGTGATTTCCGTGAAATTGGCGATGTCGGAGAAGAAAATGGTCAGTTTCTTGCGCGTGGACCCAATCGCCACGCGCTGTTCACCGCTGATGATCGATTGGTACAGTTGCGGCGAGATATACTTGGCAAGCTGATCAGATACCTTTTCCAGGATATCGTTTGTGTGCCGCATTTCGTTGACCAGCCGTGTGTTCTCGATTGCGATCACAGCCTGCGCGGCGTAGATCCGTAGCATCGCGAACTGCTCGTCCGAAAGGGGACCGGGCGAAAGCCGGACGACGCTGAGCACCCCGACCGCAGTGTCGCCGCGCATCATCGGCATCATTGTCACCGCACGGTAACCGCTTGCGAGGAAATTCTGCGCGCCGACGCCAAATTCTTGTTGTGCGTTCTCGACATCCGGAAAGTCTATGATCTGCCCTTCCAGAATGGCGAAGCCATGCATGTACTCGCGCGTCAGCGGGAAAGGAAAGCGATTTCGCCACGCCTCGGCGCGTGCTGGGTCGGCTTCGGCGACCGCCGCCGCGTGCACTTGATCCCCCATTGGGAGGGCGACGCTGATGGCCGCGTCGGGGAACAACGTCAATCCGGTTTGCACGATTGCCTCGAACACCGGCTGAGAACTGGTCGGTGAACTGCTGATGACCCGCAGAATTTCGCCGGTCGCGGCCTGCCGGTCCAGCGCTTCGCTTAATTCGCGCTTGAGCAGGTCTAGTTGCTTTTGCTGTGCGGCCAGATTGCTGCTGTCGCCTTTCGCGGCATCCTGCTTTTTCTGTCGTGTCATGCCGCCCCCCCTGGCCGCCTCCGCTATTCGTCGCGGAATGTTCGCCCGACATGACAGGATGCGGACAAATATCAGTGTCTGAATATGGAATTGCGCGTTGCCTTGGCGCTTCACAGGGTATGCATTACGGCCCGCCGGGGAAAGCGCATTTATTGGTTCAAAAATCCCCGTAAACGCGTGTCCGTGTTCGCGACCGGATCAACCCCGATAACGGTCTCAGCAACATGAAACGCCGCCGCGAGCGGCATTTAGTTCGAGATCTCCTAAAATGGCGCGGGCGGCCGGACTTGAACCGGCAAGGCCTTGCGGCCGAGGGATTTTAAGTCTTTTTCGTATGGCTGCAATACATTGATATTATTTACTTTTTTAGATTGCGCCGCGAATTTGTGTAAGAAAATGTGTAAGGATTAGCCCGTGTCGTCACTCGCGGTGGCGGCGAAACATCCGGTATTTACCCAACAACCGTCCTATCCTGAACCCGGTCAAAAGGGCAATTTGTAGCCAACAACTGACATTCGCGCTCCTATCGCTTCAGTGGGTGTCATTCCGGCAATCCGGCGACGCGCAGGTCCGCGACGATGTGGTCAAAACCGAGGACATTTGCAAAAAGGTAGCGCTCTTCCAGAGTGGTAACCCGGGTGTCAGGCGCGACCTCGACCAGCCGATGGACAGTTACACGCGCTTCCTCAATCCGGCCGAGCCTGACCAGGC
>JABMNS010000024.1 GCA_013204445.1 Sphingomonadales bacterium | reverse complement strand
GCATTGCCCTGGCCCTGGCCATTCCCGGAGAAGCCGTAATGGGACTGGTCGGGCCGAATTTCGTCGGCGGGACCGGCGCCCTTGCCTTCCTGCTCGCAGCCGAAGCGGTCGCGGCGACGGCAGTGGTCAGCGAATCCGCCCTCGTCTATATCGCGCGCCACCGCAACCTGCTGATCTCGCTATCGATGCTGCTGCTGCAGGCCGGACTCAGCGTCGCCTTCATCCAGATTTGTATGTACATGGGTTGGGGGCCGCTGTTTCAGGCTGCGGCTGTCGCGGCTGCCCTGATGGTGGCACTCGCTTATGCTTCGGTGGTGAAAGCAATTTTCCTGTCAAAACTGCTCGACGCGCCGGTCAATGGCTGGCGTTGGACCTTAATGATCGCCGTCGGCGTCGCCAGCGCAGTCGGCTATTTTGTCACCTATCTGCCCGAATGGGCGGAATTGATTGTCGGTATCCCGATGATCCTCGGCAGCTATGCCTGGGTCATCTGGAAATGGGGCTTTGGGCCGGAAGACCGGACATTGTTCAAAATGAAAAGCTGATCAGCCGAGCCGGGCTTTCACCAATGCCCGCAGATCGGCTTCCGGACGCGCGCCAAAATGGGAAATCACTTCCGCTGCGGCGATGGCGCCAATGGTCAAACATTCTGCCATCGGACGATTTTCGATATAGCCGCTCAGAAAACCGGCGGCGAACAGGTCTCCTGCACCGGTCGTATCGACGATATGATCAACGGGTTCCGCAGCAACAGCAGTCGTCTTGCCATCACGAACCGCGATTGCCCCTTTTTCGCTTCGCGTCACCACCAGCGTTTCAACTTTGGCAGCCGTTTGCGCAACCGCAGCGTCAAAATCTTCGGTCTCGCTCAGCATCATGATTTCCGCTTCATTGGCGAACAGGATATCAATCTTGCCATCATCGATCAGGCCGCCAAATTCTGCTCGGTGGCGATCGACGCAAAATGTGTCGGACAGGGTGAAGGCGACTTTCCGATCATTTAGCTTGGCGATATCAATCCCCAGCGCCATGGCTGCCTTAGGTTCGTCGGCGTCCCACAAATAGCCTTCCAGATAGAGGATCGCACCGCTGGCGATCAAATCGGCATTGACTGCAGCCGGGGGCAGAAATTGTGATGCGCCGAGGAAGGTGTTCATCGTCCGCTGTGCATCCGGCGTGACGAAAATCAGGCAGCGCGCAGTCGGCGGCTGCTTGCCCAGCGGCGGCACATCAAAATCAATCCCGGTCGCGCGAATATCATGGGCAAATACTTCGCCCAGCTGATCGTCGGCCACTTGCGCGATCAACGCGCACTGCCGCCCCAAGGTGGAAGCCCCGGCAAGCGTGTTGGCGCCGGAACCCCCACTGATTTCCCGCGCTGGTCCCATGTCACGATAAAGCTCCTGCGCCCGATCGGCATCGATCAGGGCCATGCTGCCCTTAACCAGCTGCTCCTCGTCGAGAAATTCGTCGCTGGACTGGGAGATTACATCTACAATCGCATTGCCGATGGCGACAATATCATAGCGGGCTTCGGTGCTCATAAAAATCCTCTTGGGGCAATGTCAATAGTGCGGGGAGCGTTAGGGGTTTGCCCCGGTGCCATCAAGCAGAATTGACGCTGGCCTGACAATGGTGACATGAAGCACATATGATTCAGGCTTTTATACGCTCTCTTATGCAGCTCAGTGATGGAACCATATTGGCGATTCTGCTAAAGGTCATTCTGTTCACCATCATGCTATTCATTCTGTTTGGGGTAGCAGCGTATTTCGGATTACTGTGGCTGTTCGCCGGGCTGGGTTGGGCCGAGGGCGGATTTGCTGCCGCAACCGCTGCGGCTATCATCGCCATCTTGACCGGGCTTTTATTGTTCCGGATTGCCGCCATTTTTGTGCTCAACATCTTCTCCGACGACATCGTCGACGCGGTCGAACGGCGATATTATCCGGATCGGGCGGAAATGGCCAAACCGCCGGGCTATGGCATCGGCATCAAAATGGGGTTCGCTTCCGCCGGTCGCGCCCTGGGCTATAATATTCTCGCTGCCCCGCTCTATGTCCTGCTGCTTGTGACCGGCATCGGCGTTCCGATTGCCTTTTTTGCGATCAATGCCATTTTGCTAGGCCGGGATCTGCAGGACATGGTCGCGGCCCGGCATGTCACCGATCATCGAAATCTCACGGCGGAATGGAGCCTTCCCAAAGCCCAGCGCTTCGTCCTCGGCCTGATCGCGGCCTTGTTGCTCGCCATACCCTTTGTCAATTTTCTTGCGCCGGTTTTGGCAGCCGCTATGGCTACCCATCTGGTTCATGGGAAGAAGGAACAATGGTCCGCATGAAAGCCAAATTTCTAATATTGCTCAGCTTGCCGGCCCTTGCCGCCTGCGCCTCGACGACCGCGACAACGCGCCCCGGTCTGCCAGCTATTGCAGCTTCGCCGCTCAATTCTGTCGCTGGCCTGGACATTGTCATGGGCAAGACCGCCAGTCAGTTGACCCGCCTGTTCGGCGATCCCCAGCTCGATATATCCGAGCCGCCCGCCCGGAAACTGCAATTTGCCAGCGGCGCGTGCATTTTGGATGCCTATCTCTATCCGCCGGAAGACGGCGGGGTTCAGCGAGTCACTCATATCGATGCCCGCCGCAGCGATGGCGCAGCGGTCGACCGGGTCAGCTGCGTCAATGCGCTAAGGTTGCGCTGACGTCAGCTGGTCGAGAGCCCAACCAGCCGCTTCCCGGATCACTTCATCGCCATCATCCAAAAGCGCCTGCACCGGTGCGATCAATGCTGCATCTCCGCTATTGCCAGCGGCGATCAGGGCATTACGCACCATCCTGTCGCGGCCGGTGCGCTTGATCGGCGATCCTGAAAACACCTGCCGAAAACTGGCATCGTCGAGCGCCAGTATATCCACCAAGGCAGGGGCCGCCAGTTCCGCGCGCGGCAGAAAGGCCTTGTTCGCCGCTCCCGCCTGCGCAAATTTATTCCACGGACAGACCGCCAGACAATCATCACAACCATATATATGGTTGCCGATCGCCTTGCGATATTGGTGCGGGATCGGCCCCTTATGCTCGATCGTCAGATAGGAGATACAGGCCCTGGCATCGAGCTGATAGGGCGCGGGAAAGGCTCCGGTCGGGCAAACATCCTGACAGGCCGAACAGCTACCACAGCTATCTTTTCCCGGCTTTGATGGCTCCAGTTCCAGAGTGGTGTAAATTGCGCCCAGGAACAGCCAGCTGCCATGATCCCGGCTGACGACATTGGTATGCTTGCCCTGCCAGCCGAGGCCAG
>JABMNS010000023.1 GCA_013204445.1 Sphingomonadales bacterium | reverse complement strand
GCGGATGACCTTGCGGGTTCCGACCAACAAGGCAGAAGGCGTCGGAATGCGTAAATTGTCTTCCGACAAGACGCTTCGGGAAGCCATGGAAACGCTGAAAGCCAAGCCAAAGGTCAAGCGGTCGATGTGGTCGCGCCGGGCACAAGAATATGAAGCGAAGATCAACTCGGGCGATCTGGTATCGATTGCCGAAGTGACTCGCGATCTGTTCCGCGCCGATGACCAGCCGGAACAAAGCTATTCTGAACGGCAGATTTTTGAAGCGGCATCCAGCCGTCTCGCCCGCGAGCTGGCGGCAATGGAAGAAACCGATGAGCCGACGGCTCTGACGAAGATTCTCGAGATACTCAATATTGCTGCACCGCAATATTATGAAGTCAAGGATGATTGATCGATAGCGCATCGTCCTTCGTCGAAATTGGGAAGGGGTTGTCGCAGCAATGTGGCAGCTCCTTTTTTATGTTCGGACGAACCAAAATTTTAAGTTGATCTCTGCCGTGCGTAGGCGTATTAGTACATTAATACAGCATAGGAGGCATAGATGAAGAAAATAGTGTTTTTGGCGCCGCTACTGGCTCTCGCGGCGTGTGAAGGTTCGATCGCCAATGCCGTCGGCGATGCTGCGACCAGCACGGGCACCAGTAGCTTTTCCGATGGCATCGCCATTGGAACCAGCGCCAGCAACCCGGGCCCGTTCGAAGGTGTAATGCTCTCTGGTCCCGATAATATCGTTTTCACCACCGCAGAAGATTTCTCGATCCGCGCCGAAGGTGATGCCAAGGCGATCGAACAGTTGCGCTATAAAATTTCCGGTGACCAGATTAAAATTGGCCGGGACAATGGTGGCATGTCCTGGGGTGATAGCGGCAAGGCCACGATCTATGTCAGCGCGCCGTCCTTGAAGAGCGCCAAGCTCTCTGGATCGGGTGATATGGTGGTTGACGCGATGACTACAGACACGACCAAATTGAGCATCGCTGGATCTGGCAACATCCGGGTGGCCAAAATTGAAACGGTGTCGCTCAGTTCCCAAATTGCTGGATCGGGCAATCTGAATCTGGCGGGCACGGCCGAATCGATCGACATATCGATTGCCGGTTCGGGCAATATCAGCGGTAAGGATCTGAACGCCGCCAGCGTCAGCATATCGGTCGCGGGCAGCGGTGATGTCGAGCTGTCGTCTGACGGATTGGTCGACGCCAAGGTCATGGGGTCCGGGGATGTCCGTATTCATGGCGACGCCAAGTGCAAGTCGCGGTCAATGGGGTCTGGCGACATCACCTGCAGTTGATCGTGCGACCAACATGCTGAAATCGCTTGGCGATCTACCCCCAATGTGGCAGATTTATCGGCGATGCCAAATCTATGGGAAAAATATGCGGTTCCAAAGCTGATCCGCGTCGCCTGCTCGCAGCCTGCAGTGATGAAAGACCGTAGCCAGATCGTGCCAAAAGCCGACGGCGACGTGCTCGAACTTGGCTGCGGTGGCGGTATAAATCTGCAATTTTATGACCGTTCGAAGATAACTAAATTGACCGGTCTTGATCCGTCTGCAGAATTACTCGACTATACCCGCCGGGAAGCAAGCGAACGCGGCTTCGACATGGATATATGCGACGGCATTGGTGAAGCCATGCCCTTTGCCGACGACAGTTTTGACACGGTGCTGACCACATTCACGCTCTGCTCGGTGCAGGATGGAGCGCAAGTGCTGTCCGAAATGCGGCGGGTATTGAAACCCGGCGGCAAGATTCTGTTTCTGGAACATGGCCGGGCACCAGACAAGGGACCCGAGAAATGGCAACGCCGGATCGAGCCGGTTTGGAAACATATTGCGGGCGGTTGTCACCTGCACCGCCCGGTTGCTAAATTATTTGAAACCCACGGCTATGCGCTGGCGGAAAATCATGCCCATTATGCACCCAAGACGCCGAGATGGCTTGGCTGGATGGAATTTGGCGAAGCTCGGCCAAAATGAGGTTTTTCAAGATTTTCATGCTGACTGCGGCGCTCCTGTTGACGTCGGCGGCCCAGGCGGCAGAACGGAAATTCTCGCTATTCAGCTTTGACGACATCCGAATCAGCAATGGTGTCGATGTGGTGCTGACGTCGGGCAAAGGTCCGTCGGCGCGCGCGGAAGGGGAGACACGGGAATTATTGGACCGGGTGTCGTTGCAAAAAAATGGCAAGCAGCTGATTGTTTCGATCAGACCCAAATCTCTGAGTGGCGATGACTATGATGGTGATGCGCCGGTCACCCTTTTCCTCAGCAGCTATGCGATCAGCAATATCACGCATCTCGGATCCGGTCTGGTGACACTCGACAAATTATCGGGGCGCACCCCGCGCGCGCGGCTCGGCGGCTTTGGCACATTGCGGATTGATGCGGTTGATGCGGACCGACTGGATGTGGTCATGACCGGCGGTGGGCAAGTGATCTTGGCCGGCACGGCGCGCGATGCCCGGGTCGAGCTGCAAGGGGCTAGCATGTTTGAAAGCCCAGGCCTCACGGTCGAAAAGCTCACGCTCGTCCAGCGCGGCCCGGCGAGCAGCCAGATGAAGGTGATGAGGGAAGCCAATATCACCAACAATGGCACTGGACGAATAGCGATTGCCGGCAAGCCCAATTGCACGGTGAGAACCGATGGGGCCGCCGATATTGTCTGCAATCCCGACCGCTAGGTCAGTGCACCGTACCGATCGACTGGTCGATTGACAGAAAAATACACAGCCGTTCCACTTGCCGCCATTTGCAATAATGGAGCTGGTTGCCCAGCGACCGGCTCTTGTCGGCGCGATTGGCCGCTTCCAGTCCGGCTTCCTCGCCGTAGTTGGTAATCAGCAATTCGGCATCGCTATAATGGGTGGAGTCAATGAATACGGGCAATTGCATTAATGGCTCCTGTTTCGGAAAGCGTGTTTGCCTCCAACCTGACCATGACTTCTAAAGCTGACCGGTGGAAATACCTTCAAAAGCTAAGGTTACCGACATGTTAATCATAAGTTGAATCGGAAACTCTAGTCATGGGGTTCGTTGTGGGTTATGGCCGCGGCCATGAATCCTGAAACCCCAAAACATGCTTCCCATCCCTCCGGTGATCGACCGGAAAATCGCAGCGGCGGCGGCGTGTTCATCGCGATTGGCGCAATTGTTGGCGCAATTGCCGGCGGTTTTATGGGGCAACCGTCGGCCGGTTCGTTGGCCGGACTAGCGCTTGGCGCGCTGGCGGCGCTGGCTATCTGGTGGACAGGCCGGTGAGCGCCTAACACCGCGCTTGTCAGGACCTCTGACGCCACCTATTATCGGCTGATGCTGAAACATCTTAGAAATATCGCGATTCTGCTCATCATCCTTGGGGTGGGCGCAGGATATTATTTTACCCGTAGCGATACGGCGCGCTTGCCGCTCGAGGCTACCACCGGCGTGGAGCCAGAGCTGACCAATGTCCGCTCGGAAAAATTTCCGACCATCAACATCGCTAAAGCCGAGCCCTGGGGAGAACGCGAAGGCCCTGTTGCAGCCGAAGGCCTGGTGGTAGAGCGATTCGCCGAAGGGCTGGACCATCCGCGGAGCATGTTCCGCTTGCCCAATGGCGACCTGCTGGTGGCAGAAACAAACAGCCCGCCGCGGACCAACAAGGGTATCGAAGGTTGGGTTATGCGCAATCTGATGAGCAAGGCCGGAGCGGGAACCGAATCGGCCAATCGAATCAGCCTGCTGCGCGACAGCGACAAGGATGGTCGGGTCGACGAAAAATTCACCTTCCTCGAAAATCTCAATTCGCCGTTTGGAATGGAGTTGATTGATGGAACACTGTACATCGCCAATACCGATGCGGTCTATGCCTATCTCTATGCGGAAGGTGATACGAAAATAACCGCCGAGGGCCGCAAGGTCGCCAATCTGAATGCGAAACAACCGAATAATCACTGGACCCGCGGCCTGCTCGCCAGCCAGGACGGGAAATATCTCTACATTTCGGTCGGTTCGAACAGCAATATCGGCGAAAATGGTCTGGACATAGAGAAGCAGCGTGCTGCCATCTTGCAGGTCGAACTCGCGACCAACAAAAAGACCATCTATGCCGATGGCATGCGCAATCCGGTCGGCATGGCCTATCTGCCGGGTACCGACAAATTCTATGCCGTGGTCAACGAACGCGACATGCTCGGCAGCGACATGGTGCCGGACTATCTTACCGAAGTCCGTTGGGGCGCCCATTATGGCTGGCCGTGGCATTTCTGGGGCGGCAATGTCGACCCGCGGGTCGATCCGAAAAATCTCGATCACCGTCAATATGAGCGCCGACCGGATTATGCATTAGGCGCGCATGTGGCGCCGTTGGGTCTTGCCTTTTCCCATGGCCAGGCGCTCGGCAAGCCGTTTTCGACCGGTGCGGTGGTTGCGCGGCATGGTTCTTGGAACCGCCAGCCCTTGTCTGGCTATGATGTGGTCTATGTCAATTTCAACCAGCGCGGCGAACCGGAAGGCAAGCCAGCTACGATCCTGAGCGGATTTGTCGATGACGAGAAACTAGCACGTGGCCGCCCGGCGATGGTCGCCTTTGACCAGACCGGGGCTCTGCTGGTCAGCGACGATGTCGGCGGAATTATCTGGCGGGTCTCGCGCAAGGGTGCTGCCAAGGCTGATGCGGCGGCAAAGAAATAGGCTTAGGCTAGAGAGCTTCCCGCGCGCCCGGCCAGTTCGACAATATATTGCCACGCCACCCGGCCTGACCGGCTGCCCCGCTGTTTAGCCCATAGCAGGGCATCCTCGCGTTCGAAGTCGAGGCCATGGGCCTCGGCATAGCGGGCGATGATTGCGAGATAGTCATCTTGCGATGCGGCATGAAAGCCCAGTCGCAAGCCGAAACGATCGGACAGCGCCAGTTGGTCATCGACCGCGTCGCGCGGGTTGATAGGATCATCCTGCTCGCTCATCTGGCGCGAGACGATATGCCGGCGGTTGGAGGTGACATAGAGGCGGACATTGGCAGGCCGCTGGCTCGCGCCGCCTTCGAGCATCGAACGGAGCAGACGCGGTTCACTGCTGCCTTCTACAAATCCGATATCGTCGATGAAGATGATAAAGCGGCGTCGCACGGTGGCGAGTAGCTCAAACAGCGCCGGCAGATCTTCAAGCTGGTCCGATGGCGCGTCGACCAAAGCAATATCTTCCCCTTGCACTTGCAGAGCGCGGATCACGGATTTGGCCAACGCGGATTTCCCCATGCCGCGCGAACCCCAGAGCAGGACATCATGCGCGGCATGGCCCTGCGCGTGGCGGCTTGTGTTCTCGAGCAAGCGAGTCTTCTGTTGATCAATGCCGGTGAGCAGATCGATGTCGACCGGATTGAACGGCGCAATCTCCCTGGGGCCACGACCGTCCCAAAGAAAGGCTTCTCCCTTTGCCCAATCAACCGGGCTGGCGGTGGATGGGGCAAGGCGTTCGAGCGCATCGGCAATGCGTTTCAGAACATCCTTATTGCCCTCGTCCGCCATGGTCATCCCGCTAGTTCGGAGCTGCTGAGCCTGTATAATATGTCGGCTCCGCCCATCGCGTCTGCCTTGAGGCCCAGCGCTTCCGGCACCAGATGGTCCAGATAATAGCGGGTGGTTACCAGTTTCGCCTTGAGAAACGGATCATCGCCATCGGCCTGTTCGGCGGTGGCAATCCGGTGCTGTTTCTTCATCAGCATTCCGCAGGTTGCGGTCGCCAGCATGGTCATGAACGCATAGCTGCCCGCCAGACGGTCATCGATCGAGGCGCTGCCGCTGGCCATCCACTGCCGGATAGCGTCGCAGGTGTTGGCAAGAGCTAACAGGCTTTCTTCGCCTTGCGCCTCGGTGCGGATTTCGGATATGAGCGCTGACATCGCCTCGCCGCCATCCAGACCCAATTTGCGGCCAACCAGATCTGCCGCCTGAATGCCGTTGGTTCCTTCATAAATCGGTGCAATCCGAGCATCACGGAAATGCTGGCCAGCGCCGGTTTCCTCTATGAAGCCCATGCCGCCGTGCACTTGTATCCCTAGTGAGGCAACTTCATTGCCGATGTCGGTGCCATAGCCCTTGATCAGCGGCGTAAGGATTTCTGCGCGGGACTTGGCTCCTTCGATGCCTAAAGTTGCGCGGTCGACGCTCGATGTTGCATAATAGAGCAAAGCCCTTGCTCCCTGCGTCAGGGCCTTGGCCCGCAGCAGCATCCGCCGCACATCCGGATGTTCGATGATTGCTACCGACTCCTTTTTGCCGCTGCCGGCGCGCGCCGACTGGATGCGATCCAGAGCGAAGCGGCTGGCCTGCTGGGTCGCTCGCTCGGCGATCTGCACACCTTGCGAGCCAACATTGATGCGGGCATTGTTCATCATCGTAAACATCGCTTTCATGCCGCCAAATTCGCCGCCGATCATCTCACCGATACAGGCATCCTGTTCGCCATAAGCCATGACGCAGGTCGGCGAGGCGTGGATCCCGATCTTGTGCTCGATCGACACACAGGTCACATCATTGGGCGCACCGGCCTTGCCGTCCGCATCGAGGTGATATTTGGGCACGATGAACAAAGATATGCCTCTGGTTCCTTCGGGCGCGCCGGGTGTCCGGGCGAGGACCAGATGGATGATATTGTCGGTCAGATCATGTTCGCCAAAGGTGATGTAGATCTTCTGCCCCTTGATCTTGTGTTTGCCGGCATGCTCGCCCTCGACAATCGGTTCTGCGGTAGAGCGCAGCGCGCCGACATCAGACCCGGCCTGTGGCTCGGTCAGGTTCATCGTGCCAGTCCAGGCGCCAGAAATCAGATTGGGCAGATATTGTGCCTTCTGTTCGTCGGATCCGTGGACGTGAATCGCCTCGATCGCGCCAAAGCTGAGCATCGGGCAAAGAGTGAAGGCGAAATTGGCGGCGCCGCAAGTCTCGAGGATCAGCGCCGACAGCGAATAGGGCAGGCCCTGGCCACCAAAGTCTTCTGGCCCGTCAATCGACGCCCAGCCGCCCTCGACAAATTGCGCATAAGCTGCCTTGAAACCCTCTGGCATGGTCACCCGGCCATCATTCCATCGCGCGCCTATTGTGTCGCCAATACGGTTGAGCGGGGCAAATTCGCCCGCGGCAAATTGGCCGATACCCTCCACAATCGCCTCGACCATATCCTCGCTTGCACCGGCAAAGCGGTCATGGCTGGCCAGATCACCGATGCCGGCGATGTGTTTGAGGACAAAATTTTGTTCGCGACCGGGGGCTGTAAAAGACATGAATTTGCTATCCGTTGTTGCCTGAATTTCCGCTGGGCTATAGCGCAGGGTCATGTCGGGCTCAAATGATCATATTGACGGGGAAGCGCGCCGCTACGGCACGGTGACCATTGGCGAGGCCGTGGTGCGCTTGCGCGAGGGCGGACTGGTCGCGGTGCCGACGGAAACCGTTTACGGGCTGGCCGCCGATTCGACCGATGCGGCTGCGGTGGCGGAGATCTACCGAGCCAAGGGCCGCCCGGATTTCAATCCGCTGATCGTCCATGTTCCGGACCTGGCTGCAGCCAGGAAGCTCGGGCAATTTAACCAGCTCGCCGTTCGTTTCGCCGAGGTGCTCTGGCCGGGGCCATTGTCGCTGGTGGTGCCAAAAGCCGAAAATTGTCCGGTCGCCGCGGCGGTGACCGCCGGTCTCGATACGATCGCCTTGCGGGCTCCCGCTCACCCGGTGATGTGCGAACTGCTGGACGCCTCCGGCTTGTACCTTGCCGCGCCATCGGCCAATCGCAGCGGCGCGATCAGCCCGACCACGGCGGACCATGTCGCTCGCAGTCTTGGCTCAGCGGCGCCGCTGATCCTCGACGGCGGTCCCTGCGAACAGGGGATTGAATCGACCATCGTCGCAGTCGATGGTAGCGGCTTCCGGATTTTGCGACCGGGACCGGTGACGCCGGCACAGTTGGCAGCCATTGCCGGGAAGCCGGCGGTCCCCTCTGTCAGCGGGAAGATCGAGGCACCCGGACAATTGCTGTCGCATTATGCGCCTGCAAAGCCGGTTCGTCTCGATGCGCAAATCGCCCGGTCCGATGAATATCATATCGGCTTTGGGCCGGTGGCGGGGAACATGAGCCTGTCCGCAGGCGGCGATCTCGCTGAAGCCGCCAGCCGCTTGTTTGCCGCGCTCCACGATGCAGACGCGAGCGAGAAACCCAAGATTGCCGTGGCACCCATTGGCAATACCGGGATCGGGCTCGCTCTGAATGACCGTCTCCGTCGTGCGGCGTCGTCGAAATAGCTATTTATCTATCCGATAAAGGGCGCGCGTCGGCCAGAAGGTCGTCGGTACCGAAAGTTAAAACTGACACTTTAATAGCACATTCAAGCGACCGGGTTTAACAATCCAGTCCTTTTGGTTTCATTTAGCAATTTTCTATTGGTCAAGGCCCGATAGAGACTTTAGATGAGCTTATTAGGGGTGGAAATGCGCGATATGACGCTTGGCAGAACGATAATATCGATTTTGGGCGGTCTGGTTTTTTTGACCGGATGTAGCGTCAGCGAACCGAAAGCAGAACCCACTTCAACCGACCCCATTCCGGCAGCCGTGACAAATGTCCAGCCAGCCAGCGACAGTGAAACCCTGAATGCCGCCGGCACCGTTCGCTTGCGCCGCGAAACATCCTTGGGTTTTACTACCGGCGGCAAGGTCGCGTCGGTCCGTTATGAAGAAGGTGACCGGGTGAAGCGCGGTGCGATTCTGGCTGCTCTGGATAACAGTATGGTTGCGGCGGACCTTAGCGCGGCGCGCGCGGAACGAGATCGTGCAGAAGCAGAATTTGATCGTATAGAGAAATTGTTCAAAGATGGCTGGGTGACTAAATCCCGGCTCGAACAATCGGTAGCGGCTGCGCGCGCGGCCCGGGCCCGGATCGAGGCTACGGAGTTTGCCAGCCGCACCTCCTATATCCGAGCGCCGAGCAATGGCATCATCCTGTTACGCAATATTGATGCGGGGCAAATCGTGACGGCCGGCATGACTGCGCTGATATTGGGAGAAATTGACAAAGGCTTTGTGCTGCGTGTTCCGATGACCGATTCCGACGCCTCCCGTATCAGCGTTGGTATGCCTGCCAAGGTCATGCTTTCTGCCGTTTCCAAAACGCCGCTTGATGCGGTGGTCAGCGAAAAAGACGGGCGGGCGGATGAACGGACCGGGACGTTCGAGGTCAGTTTCTCGCTTCCGGTCAGCGACCGTCTGCGTTCCGGTCAATTGGGTATGGTTGAAGTGCAAGTGTCCCGCGAGACAGCGGCGACATTCGCGATCCCTGCCAATGCGATATTCGGTGTCCGTACCGATGAAGGCCTTGTGTTTGTGGTGGACGACAAGAATCGGGTGAAACAGCGCAATGTCCAAATTGGCAAATTGACCGACAAGAGTCTCGAAATCCTGGCTGGACTGGCGGAAGGCGAAGTCATCGTGACGCTGGGTGTCGAGAAATTGAGGGATGGGGACTTGATAAAGCCGATCCGGACAGCCCAATGATTGCTGTGTTGAATCAGGAGGGTCATCGGGCCTGATATGCTTGCCCGGTTAGTCATTTCCCGCTGGCAACTCAGCCTTGTCCTTTTTGCCCTTCTTGTCGTGCTCGGCATCACTGCGCTCAACAATATTCCCAGGGCGGTCGATGCTCATTTTCCGATTCCCGTTGTAAATATCATAGCGGTCCAGCCCGGTGCAGATGCACAAGAAATGGAAGAGACGGTCGCCAAACCGATTGAAGATGTTGTTCAGGGTCTGGATGATATTGTCGAAGTGCAATCGACGAGTACGGATGGCGGAACTATTATCACCGTTGAATTCAGCGAATGGTCAGGTGACGTCGACGGCTATTTCGATGACGTTGTGCGCGAAGTCTCCGCGATCCGTGATCAGCTCCCCAAAGAATTGCAGAGACTTGAGTATCGCAAGGTCCGCACGACGGAGGCTGCTGTCATGCAGGTGGCCTTGGTCAGCGAAACCGCTTCCTGGCGGAGAGTGGAGAAATATGCCGACGATTTGGTGGATGTCTTTGCGCGCAATTCCGGTGTGCGGGAATCGCGGGTTTTTGGCCTGCCACAGCCGGAAGTAAGCGTGCAAGTCCGGCCGGATCGGTTATCTGAACTGCGTGTTCCGGCCAGTGCGATTGCCGATGCCGTTCGCCAGGGCGGTGCAGATTTACCGGGAGGTGCCGTTCACAGCGGAGAACGAAGGCTGAACGTCGAAGCCGGCGGCGCATTTCGGAATCTGGAGGCAATTAGTGGATTGCCGCTCCGGGCGTCTGACGGGTCGCTTTTGACGGTTGGCGATGTCGCGGAGGTCGGCTGGGGCTCCGAGGAACAGATTTACCGGACCCGGCATAATGGCCAGCGGGCAGTTTTTCTCACTGTAACGCAAAAAGACGGTGTTGATGTCACTCGCCTCAAAAAAGAGCTTGATATCGAACTGGATCAGCAGCGTTCGATTCTGCCGCCAGACATCAAACTGGTCGTGCAGTTCGACCAGAGCCGAGATGTGAAAAGGCGAATGAATGAACTGACCCGCGATTTTACGATCGCGATCGCCTTGGTCATCTTCACCCTGCTTCCGCTTGGTTTGCGATCCTCGGCAATCGTCATGATCTCGATCCCGCTCTCGCTCGCCTCGGGCTTGTTTGTGCTTTATGCGATGGGATATAATCTCAGCCAGCTTTCCATCGCTGGCTTTATCGTCTCCCTCGGGTTGCTGGTCGATGACAGCATCGTCGTGACGGAAAATATCGCGCGGCATTTACGGATGGGAAAGACGCGAACGCAGGCGGCTATTGAGGCGAGTCTGGAAATCCGTGCAGCAGTTATCGGATCTACAGCAGTCCTTGTTCTGGCCTTTGTCCCCTTGCTGTTTCTGCCGGGCGGTGCCGGTGCCTATACCAAGTCCTTCTTCATTGCGATTATAGCGACCGTGACTGCCTCGCTGGTGATATCCTTGTCGCTTATTCCCTTTCTCGCCAGCCGGATACTGCGGCGCGATGAAAACCCGGAAGGCAATCGGGCGTTGCGCTGGGTCAATGGCAAAATCCAGAGGTTTTACCGGCCCTTTTTGCACATCGCTTTGGGGGCTCCGGTCAAGACCGTGGTGCTGGCAATGGTTTTGTGCTTTTCGGCTTTCGCGCTTGTCCCGACCTTGGGCTTTTCGCTCTTTCCCTTCGCCGATGCACCCTATTTCCGGGTTTCGGTCGAAGCGGAACAGGGCAGCAGCCTAGATCGAACTGACCGGATTGTTGCCGAAGTCACGAAAATACTGGAAACGGAACCCAGTATAAAAGTGCGGGCGGAGAATATCGGCAACGGCAATCCACAGGTATTTTACAATGTCCTTCCAAAGGCCGAGCGCATTAACCTCGGCGAAGTGCTGGCCGTGCTGGACGAATGGGACACGCGTGAAGGCCCGAAGATGATCGACCGGTTGCGCAAACAACTGGATCAGATAGCCGGCGCACGCGTGAAAATCGAACTTTTCCAGAATGGAACTCACGTGGATGCTCCTATCGTCATCCGGGTGGCGGGACCGGAATTGGACAAGCTCAAGCAATTGGCCGGTAAAGTTGCCAATGTGTTGCGAGAAACCACTGGCGCGCGCGATATTGTCAATCCGGTGGAGACCGACAAGATCGATCTGGACATTGGTCTGAATGAAAAGAAAGCAGCGTTGCTCAATATCCCGTCGGGCGAGCCACGCCGGGCCATCAGGCTGGCGATCAGTGGCGAACGGGCAGCAGTGTTTCGCGATCAGGAAGGGGATGATTATCCGGTGACCGTCCGCTTCCCGTTCGAGGGCAGTCTGCCGATGTCGGTGTTGGACAAGATCTACGTCGCTACGCGCACCGGCGATCCTGTGCCATTGTCACAGATAACCAATCCCAAGCTCACCAATGTGACGCCGCAAATCCAGCGCTATCAGTTGCAGCGAACGGTGTTGGTTACGGCGCAAGTGGACTTTGGCGAAATCCCGTCGACGGTTAACAACCGGGCTGTGGAACAGCTGGAGCAGATCAAATTTCCCGAAGGCTATACATGGTCGGTCGGCGGTGAGGCAGAGAAAATTGGTCAAACCTTTGGTGATTTCGGACCCTTGATCATTACTGCATTCATGTTGATTCTTGCGGTTCTAGTCGCAGAGTTCCGGCGGTTTCGGGAAACGATTGTGGTCGCTGGCGTTATCCCTCTAGGGACTTTTGGTGGACTTTTGGCCCTGTTCATTACCGGAAATTCACTCAGCGTCATGGCCATTATCGGCTTTATCGCGCTGATTGGAATTGAAATCAAAAACTCGATATTGCTGGTCGACTTTACCACTCAGCTGCGGGATCAGGGTATGGGTTTGCGTGAAGCGATCAAAAGGGCGGGCGAGGTCCGTTTCCTGCCGGTGCTGCTCACATCAATCACCGCAATCGGCGGATTGACTCCCCTCGCTCTATGGGGCGGTGCACTCTATTCGCCTTTGGCCGCGATCATCATCGGGGGATTGATCAGTTCGACCCTCTTGTCTCGGGTGGTTATACCCGCCATGTATCTTCTGGTTGCCAGGGGCGATGAAGAACGCAGCAATGCAAATAGCGGGGGCGATGCTGTCACCGTGTAAAAGGAGTATCTATGGAAAAGCAGGAAGCCATTTTTGCCGGTGGCTGTTTTTGGTGCACCGAGGCGGTGTTCAATGATATTGCCGGCGTGCATTCGGTCGAAAGCGGTTACATCGGCGGCGAGAATCCGGACCCGACATATCGGGCGGTTTGTTCGGGTACCACCGGCCATGCCGAAGCGATCAAGCTTGGCTTTGATGATGAGATGGTGAGCTATTCCGACTTGCTCGACATCTTCTTCGCAACCCATGACCCGACCCAGCTCAATCGCCAGGGCAATGATATCGGCACCCAATATCGATCGGCGATTTTCCCGCTGGACGATGACCAGCGCGCCGAAGCGGAAGCCGGGATAGTGCGGGCCGAAGAGGGCCGAACGGAACCGATTGTCACCACGATCGAGGGGCCGGCGCAATGGCATGTGGCTGAAGATTATCATCAGCAATATTGGGCTGACGAGGGCCG
>JABMNS010000170.1 GCA_013204445.1 Sphingomonadales bacterium | reverse complement strand
GTCCGCCGGTCAGGCGCCCCCACGTTCCAGCAGCCCGAGCAAGAAACTTAGCTACAAGGACCAGCGCGATTATGATCTGTTGCCGGGACGGATCGAGGCGATCGACCGGCGCATGGGAGAGATCGAGCAGGCCCTGGCCGATCCCAATCTCTATACACGCGACTTCCTGCGCTTTGACGAATTGACCAAAGAGAATAGCGCGCTGATCGAAGAAAAAGATGCTGCCGAAATGCGCTGGCTGGAACTGGCTGAAGAAGTCGAACAACTGCTCCAACCCTGATCAGTCCGGCAATCGATAGAAAATTGCCAGTCAGTTCAGTGCAATTTTGAGCACCAGCTCGCCCGATCGCGCAGGCCAGCCCATATTTTTTCCGCGGCCGGCGTTCCTTCCCCGCCGCAGATGATCCGCCAGTCTATATCGGACAGATCACAGCCCAGATGGTCGATGACATTGGCGAACCGCTGTTTTTCAACAAGCTACCCTTCGGTTTCGCTCAATATCGCCGGTGCACCGCGCTTTCCTCCACATCAAAGTGCCGGTCCGAAAAATGGCCCCTTGCGTGAAGCCAGCCCAAGGGCGATTCTTACAGGTTAACCGTGACGCTCCGCGCTCGCTTGCGTTTAGGTAGGCAGTCAATCCGTTCATCGCCATCCTGCGGGAGCGCCCGTTCTGTGAGTAAACGCGGGTCGGATAGAGATTTGTCTGTTTTGGTTGCATTGACTGGCATAATATCTCCTGAATAACATCGTTATATACTTGCCATTTTGGCAATATTATAGGAATGAATAAAACCATATAGGTTGGGAGTTTAAAAATGATCAGCTGCATCAGAGACGTTCGCAAGGCCAAGGGGTTGACGCTAGACGATGTTGGCAAACGCTGTGCACCGCCGACAACAGCACAAACCATCGGACGGCTGGAAACCGGCACACGGACCTTGTCGCTCCACTGGCTGAACCGAATTGCCGAAGCCTTGGGCGTGGACAGCGCCGCGCTGCTGTCATTGCCCGATCAGGAGGAATTGCCGGTTGCTGCGATTCTCGATCACAAGGGCGCGCACGCTTTAGACAAGGCCGAAAATATCTATCAACCGACCATCGAACCAGCGATGTTAGCGCTGCGCGTCAAAAGCAGTATCGGTGATTATCGCGCTGGCGACGATGTATGGTTATCAAGGCGTGCCCCAGAGCAATTTACCGGCGCGCTCAATAGAGATGTGCTGGTTCCTCGCCCCGCCGGACGATATTTATTCGGCCGCCTAATCGGGCGCGAAAACAACCGGCTGCAAATTCTTCCCCTCGGCAGCGGCGCGCGGCAGCAGATTGTCAGCGATCCCGAATGGATCGGCGTTGCGGCGCGGTTGGTAAGAGAGCTTTAGGGCCTGTGTGCTAGGAAGCCTGCGATGGCCCGCCCGCTCAACATCCTGACGCTTTCGACATTGTTCCCCAATGCATCAGCGCCCACTTTTGGGATATTTGTGGAGCGGCAAACCGCCGAACTGGCGAGCCGTCCGCAGACCAATGTAACGGTCATCAATCCCATCGGGATAGCGCCATGGCTATTGCGCAAACTAGCGCCATATCAAGCGCTGGATTCTTTAGCTGAGCATGAAAAGTGGCGCGGGCTCGACGTTTACCGCCCCCGGGTCAAGCTGATCCCGAAGATCATTGGTGCTAGCAATCCTTGGCGCATTGCCGGTGCAATATTACCCTTGGTACAAAGGCTGCACAATGAAGCACCGTTGACCTGATCGATGCGGAATTTTTCTATCCCGATGGACCGGCAGCCATGCGGCTGGCCGCTGCGCTCGCCATTCCCTTTACCATCAAGGCACGCGGGGCGGACATCCATCATTGGGGAAGCGATCCAAAATGCCGCGACCAGATATTGCAAGCAGCGGCGAAGGCCAGCGCATTGCTGGCGGTGTCCGATGCCCTTAAGCGGGATATGGTCGCCCTCGGGATAGAGGGCAACAAGATTAAGGTACATTATACCGGACTTGACCAAGACAGGTTTGTTCCCGTTGACCGGCTTGCCGCGAAGAAGGCGCTGGGCATCAGCGGCCCGCTGTTCATTAGCACTGGTGCGCTGATCAGGCGCAAGAACCAGGATCTGGTGATCCACGCCATGGCCAGTTTTCCTAACGCCCAATTGATGCTCGCCGGCCAAGGCAAACAGGAGCAACATTACCGCGCGCTTGCCAAACATTTCGGCGTTGCCGCCCGCGTTCGTTTTCTCGACAGCGTGCCGCATGAACAGCTGGCACATCTGACCGCTGCCACAGATATCGCCATTCTTGTTTCCAGATCCTAAGGCCTCGCCAATGCCTGGGTCGAGGCGCTCGCCTGCGATACGCCGATAATCATCAGCGAGGCTGGCGGTGCGCGGGAATTGGTGACCAGTGCGAATGCCGGGCGGATTGTCGATCAGACTGTCGAAGTGATTGTCGATGCAGCCAAAGAAATCCTGGCCGAGCCGCCGGAACAGGACATGGTACGATCAATGGCCAGCCGGTTCAGCTGGAAAAATAACGGCGATCAGCTGCTAAACATATTGCGTCAGACTGTTGGCAAGAGCTAAGTGATTGGTAAAAATGCGCCCACAATCCAGCGTTCTTCAGCCCGCAACACACCCCAGGTCCGAGCCGCAGCCCGGCTATCCATGACCTCTAGCCCCATACCGGCCGCCTCGACTTCCCGCCGGAAGGCAGCCGGAGGCTGCAACATCGACGGACCGCTGCCGAGGAGAAGAAATTCAGGTTTGGGAGACAGGTTTAAGCTGGATAATATCTCCGCCAAATTCAATCTGCCTAGACCAGAGCCAGTCCAGCCGACAGCCTGTTCGGGCGAGATCAGCAGCCCCTGCTCATACCGCTGGTCACCAATCTTGTAACCCGTCGGCGTGAAACCAGTGATTACCGGCCCTGTAAACTCAACATCCTTGCGAAGCTCTACCAATGGTCAGCCAATCTGCTCCGGCCCACCCAGCTTCTCCGCTTTATCGTTGCCTGACTCCGCTGGCACAAATGTGTCCGGGCCAACCTTGAGCCAAATCAGGATCGGAGCAGCCATGTAGACCGAACTGTAAGTACCGACAAACACACCGAAGAACATCGCGACGGAGAAACCGAAAATCACATCCGGACCCCACAAGATCAATGCGCCTAACGCGATCAACATGGTCAAGCTGGTCATCACCGTCCGCGCCAAAGTCTCGTTGACCGACAGGTCGAGCAAGGCAATGATATCCATCTTGCGATATTTCTTCAGATTCTCGCGAATCCGGTCGAACACGACAATCGTATCGTTAAGTGAATAGCCGATGATCGTCAGCAGCGCGGCGACAATATTGAGATTGAATTCCATCTGGGTCAGAGCAAACAGTCCGAACGTCAGCGCGACATCGTGGACCAGCGCGAACAGGGCGCCAACACCGAACTGCCACTCGAAACGGATCCAGATATAGATCGATATCGCGATCATCGCGAATAGCAGCGAGTAAGCGCCAGTTTCAAAAAGCTCCGACGACACTTTTCCGGAAACCGACTCCACGCCATCGATACGGACATCGGGATGATCGGCCTTGATC
>JABMNS010000169.1 GCA_013204445.1 Sphingomonadales bacterium | reverse complement strand
CCGGTACCGGATCCCCCAACCACGCCGATGATTTCACCGCGATGCACGTCGAGATTGAGATTATCGTGGACCACCTGAGCGCCAAAGGCGTTGCGCAGGCCGTGGACACTGACGATCGGACCTTCATAATCGGGGTCATAAGCAATGGCCTGCGAATCGAGCATCAATCCCATCCGATCCAGGTGAAGAAAACCGCAAAAAAGGCGTCGAGCACGATGACCAGAAAAATCGCCTGGACCACCGCTGCCGTTGTTCGCTTGCCAACATCCTCGGCATTACCCTTGACCTGCATGCCTTGATAGCAGCCCGTAATCGCGATAATCGCACCGAAGACCGGCGCTTTCACAAGGCCGACATAAACGTCGGTCAGCGGCACAACCTCGCGGATACGGGCAAAAAAGGTTGCGGGAGGAATGTCCAGTTCAACCCAGCTGAGCAATCCGCCGCCAATGATCGCCACGATCGAGGCGTAGAAACCGAGCAACGGCAACATGAACACAGTGGCGATAAAGCGCGGCAGCACCAGCGCTTCTATCGGTGACACGCCAATCGTGCGCATCGCGTCAATTTCCTCGGTCAGCTTCATGGTGCCGATTTGCGCGGCAAAGGCCGAACCGGACCGCCCGGCGACCATGATCGCGGTCATCAGCACGCCCAGTTCGCGAAGGGTCAGCCGGCCGACGAGATTGACGGTGAACACTTCCGCGCCAAACTGCCGCAGCTGCACCGCTCCTTGTTGCGCAATCACCAGGCCGATCAGGAAGCTCATCAGGCCGATAATGCCAAGCGAGCGAACACCGACGACATCAAATCTCTGGATCACGGCGTTCCATCTTATTTTACCGGGGCGCCGGACCAACCTTAGAAAACCAACAATGATCGCACCGAAAAAGCCGATCAATCCGGTCATTGTGGTAAAGGCAAGGGTCGTTGCCTCGCCGATATCGCTCAGCACCCGGATGACCGGGTTGACCGGTTCGGGTCGGATCTCGGTCGGCTGGTCGGCCCCGGCGACGGCAGCTATCAATCGCTGCGCATCATCGCCCGCACCGACAATTTCCGCTTCCATATCGCGCGCTGTCCGGTGAATGAGCCAGGCACCGACCGTATCGATATAGCCCGTATCGGAAATATCGAGCCGCTTCGCTTCGCCGGCATATTCCCTCAGCCGTTCCGGCAAGTCGCCGACGCTGCCGATCGAAAGATCGCCGGAAAAATGCAGCATTGCCGCTCCGTCTTCGGCTGTCTCTTCGACAAAATCGCTTGGTATCGACATCGTATCTATAGGTGACCGATATTCCGGCAAAGCTCAAGAGATTAAACTGCTCAAATATTTGGTGCATTTGCGGGCAGGCTGCTATGGCCCGCGCGAACGGAAAATTCGGGACGGCATGCAAAAAATATCGCTTTACGACATGGACCGCACGATTACCGTGCACGGGACCTATACGCCGTTTCTTTTTCATATGGTTTTTGCCAGAGCGCCGTGGCGTCTGATTTTTCTGCCGCTGTTGCCATTCGGCTTTGTCGCTTACGGGCTCAAGCTGATCAGCCGCGGGCAATTGAAGACCTTCAACCAGCGGATGCTGATGGGCAGCGGTCCGAAACTTGCCGCATTGCGGCCGCATATCGAGCGTTTCGCGGAAAAAGTGCTGCGCTCAAATCGCCACCAGAAAGCGCTAGACCAGATCGAAGCGGATCGCGCTGCCGGACGGACTCTGGTGCTGGTCACGGCTTCCTATGAGCTCTATGCCGAAGCGATCGCCCGACGCCTTGGCTTTGATCACCTGATCGGAACGCTGCTGGAAGTCGACGACGAAGGGCGCGTACGGCCGCACATCATCGGCGAGAATTGCTATGATGATGTCAAGATCGGCCGGATCGAGGATCTGTTTGCCCAGCAGGGGTGGCAGCGGGCCGAAAGTCATGTGCGCGCTTATTCCGACCATGTCAGCGATCGAGCGATGCTGGCATATGCCGACGAGGCGATTGCAACGACACCGACGCCCAAATTGCGGCATATGGCCAAACAGCGCGGCTGGAAAATCGTCGACTGGCGCTGACCGGAGCACCCTCCGGACCCGGCCCGGAAGGACCATCCACCGGCGGTGGTTGACAGTCCCGACCATCCATCGCAAGCGATCCGGCATGTCTATCATCGCCACCATCATGAACAGCGCCACCGGTCAGCCGATCCAGAAAATGACCTTTGGCCGCATGCCCAAACCCTGGGCTTCCTTCAGCCTCGAGACTGGCGAACTGGTCACCGCCGAGCGGATCGATGTCGGCACGCCCGCGCATGGCAAGTTCATCGCGCCGGTATCGATCTGGGTGACACCAAAGACACCCAAGACCTGATCGATGAGCGTCGCTTTCCGCAGAGAGGGGGATGACGAGCATCTCGAGCCCAAGTTCGAGCATCCGATTCCCGTTGGCCCCAATTGGGTCACGGCGCGCGGACTGCAGCTGATCAAGGAGCGGGTCGCTGCCTTGCAGGCCGATGTTGCGGCGCTGACCGACGAGGTCGCGCTGAAAATTGCCAAACGCGACCTGCGCTACTGGAACACCAGGCAATCAACGGCGGAACTGCCGCCGGTGCCGAGCGGCGACAAGGTCGAATTTGGCACCAGAGTGACCTTCCTGCTCAACGGCAAAGAGAAGATTCTCGCCATCGTCGGCGATGACGAAGCCGATCCGGCCAAGGCGCTGGTCTCCTTTTCCGCGCCGATCAGCCGGGCGCTGATCGGACTGGAGCGTGGAGACTGCAATGATTTTGCCGGTCAGGAAGATGCGATTGAAATTCTGTCGATCGCGGTGGTGGCGCAGGAATAAGACCGATCGGCCCATCCAGGCCAAGCCAAAAAAAAACGCGGCGGCAGATCAAAAGAAACCTGACAGAAAAGCCCGCTTTCAATTTCTGTGACCTTTGCCCCAAAGCGGCAAATTTCCGGAATTTTTCCGATATCAGCCTGACAGCCAGTGTGGCCTTTCGGCGGGGCGCGATAACCGGAGCAGTTGCTGCAAGCGGGTGAGCGGGGTCGTCGCGACCCTGTCCAGATTGTCAAAGAGCCGGCCCTGAGCCTGTCGAAGGACCGGATGAGAGAATAAGCGATTGGGCCGGGTGCGCACCGTCCGGTTTTGGCCAATCGATCCTGATCGCAAACATTAAACCGTTAGTCATTGCGATGACCGCTAGCGCCCCAAAATAAGCCTTAGGCCGAAAAAAGTAGATTACCCAAAAGCAGTCGTTCGTTCATCCTCGTATTTATTTCCATCATGGACCCCTGAAGCATTCATTCTGGTTGCAACTTACCAGTTTCTGGTTTCGGTTTCACACCGCTTTTAGCGGTGCAACAGGATATATTTGCATTCTCCAAAAAAAAAGGGCGTTGGGAGAACGCCCCTTCTCTTCGCGAAGAAATTCAATTCACATGTCAAAGCCCAATGTTATCCCCCAGCGACGTGGCGGACTGATGTTGGTAAAAGCAAATAGCGCACCCACCGGTGTATAGGAGGCTTCATAGACTTCCTTGTTCAGGTTTTTAACGAAGACCGTCACATAGGCTTGATCACCCGGCATGTCCCAGCGAACGCTGGCATCGATCACATCGTAGGACGGTATCCGTCCATCCGGCGCGCCCGTGGTCAGCAGGTTCTGTTTGCCAACATGCGTCCAGTCCCCACGGAAGGTCAGAATTCCTGCGCCGCCCAGGTCAGCGGCAT
>JABMNS010000168.1 GCA_013204445.1 Sphingomonadales bacterium | reverse complement strand
CGTTCGTGTCGAGCGAAGTCGAGGCACGGATGCGGCAAGACAAGGCCTCTCGACTGCGCTCGAGACGAACGGCAAAGAGGGCTCAATCGGATCAAGTGCGGAGCATAATGTTCTTTCCTACTCGCCCGAAAAAGCCGAAAAGACCCTGATCGACGCGCTCGACGCTACGCAACCGCTAGTAACCGCCGCGATCAAGACAGAGCAATTTGAGACGGCAATGACTGCGCTGGCGGCGCTGCGCGGGCCGATTGATGAATTTTTCGAGGATGTGACCGTGAATGATAGTGACGAAACAAAGCGTGAAGCACGGCTTGCCCTGCTAGCACGCTTCCGGAATGCCGTCCATCAAGTCGCTGATTTTTCGAAGATTGAGGGCTAGAAGATATTTGATTCTTAACAGTGTAAAATTTGTAAAGTTTGGCGGCGTGTTTTTCGGATACGGGACCTGAGCAATTAGCCACCCTACCTTAAGGGGAGGGGATACAGGGGTGGGATATGAGGAAAGGGGCTCGATGCCGCTTTCCGAATTTCTTGGTGGCGCGACACCACCCCAACCCCTCCTCTTCAGAGGAGGGGCTAAGATACGGAGTTGAAAGCAAGAATGACCCAATATGTATATCGTTTCGGTGGCGGCATGGACGCAGACGGTGCGCCCGTTGATTCCACATACGCCCGCAACCTGCTCGGAGGCAAAGGGGCCAATCTTGCCGAAATGGCCAATATTGGATTGCCAGTGCCTCCCGGCTTTACGATTTCCACCGAAATGTGCACCAGATTCATGCAGGACGGCGGCAAATATCCGGACAGTCTGAATTCGGAACTTGCGCAGGGCGTGGCCCATATCCAGGCGGTGACCGGCAAGGCATTCGGCGATGCGGCCGATCCGTTGCTGGTTTCGGTGCGGTCCGGGGCCCGCGCCTCAATGCCCGGTATGATGGATACCGTGCTCAATCTAGGTTTGAATGATGATACCGTCGAAGGACTGGCCAAGACCTCTGGTGACGAACGTTTCGCCTGGGACAGCTATCGCCGCTTCATCCAGATGTATTCCGATGTCGTGCTCCAGCTCGACCATGATGCATTTGAAGAAGCGCTAGAAATTATCAAAGAAGACAATGGTTTTTTCACCGATACTGAGATGGAGTCTAAACATTGGAAGGCTCTGGTTGCGGAATATATGACCCTGGTTGAAAAACTCTGGGGCAAGCCTTTCCCGCAGGATGTTAATGATCAGCTGTGGGGCGCGATCAGCGCCGTATTTGGTAGCTGGCAAGCGGACCGGGCAAAGGTCTACCGTCGTCTCAACGATATTCCCTCGGAATGGGGCACTGCGGTCAATGTCCAGGCGATGGTATTCGGCAATATGGGCGAAACCAGCGCGACCGGCGTCGCCTTCACCCGCAATCCGTCGACCGGCGACAGCGCTTATTATGGCGAATGGCTGATCAACGCCCAGGGTGAGGATGTCGTCGCCGGCATCCGAACGCCGCAATATCTCTCCAAGGCGGCGCGCGAACAGGCCAATGCTAAGCCGCTGTCGATGGAAGAGGCGATGCCAGAGACCTATAAGGAACTGACCACCGTCTTCGACCTGCTCGAAGGCCATTATCGCGATATGCAGGATATCGAATTCACCGTAGAGCGTGGAAAATTGTGGATGCTGCAGACCCGCTCGGGCAAGCGCACCGCCAAGGCAGCCCTGAAAATCGCTGTCGATATGGCCCATGACGGCCTGATCACCGAGGAAGAAGCGGTAATGCGCGTCGATCCGATGGCGCTCGATCAGCTGCTCCACCCCACGCTCGACCCCGAAGCCAAGCGCGATGTCCTGACGACCGGCCTGCCGGCATCTCCCGGCGCTGCCAGTGGCCTGATCGTATTTGACAGCGACACCGCCGAACGGCGCACCGAAATGGGCGATGATGTCATATTGGTGCGGATGGAGACCTCGCCTGAGGATATCCATGGCATGCATGCAGCCAAGGGTATCTTGACGGCGCGTGGCGGCATGACGTCACACGCCGCCGTGGTTGCCAGAGGCATGGGAAGGCCCTGTGTTTCCGGCGCCGGCACAGTTTCGATCAACAATGAAACCAAGATCATGAAGATCGGCGACCGTGAGCTTAAAGAAGGCGAAATGCTGACCATTGACGGCAGTAATGGCCAGGTGATGGCAGGCCGTGTCGATACGATCCAGCCCGAATTGGTCGGCGATTTTGGCGTGCTAATGGTCTGGGCCGACAAGGTCCGCCGTCTCGGCGTGCGCACCAATGCGGAAACCCCGCTGGATTGTAAGGTGGCGCGCGATTGCGGTGCCGAGGGCATCGGCCTGTGCAGGACAGAGCATATGTTCTTTGATGCTGCACGGATTACCGCGGTTCGCCAGATGATTCTAGCCCCCGACGAAAAGGGCAGGCGAGTGGCTCTGGCGAAACTGCTGCCCGAACAGCGCGATGATTTCCGCCAGATATTCGAAGTCATGGTCGGCTTGCCGGTGACCATCCGTCTGCT
>JABMNS010000167.1 GCA_013204445.1 Sphingomonadales bacterium | reverse complement strand
CCAGATAAAATAGCCCGAGTATTATTGACCCAGCACCCATGGTGGCGTTTCCTACCATGCTTGTCGGATCCATCATCGAACTAAATCCGCCGGTGACTATAGTCAGCGTGACGCCGACAGCCATCAATAGCAAGGCGAACATCCAATATTCTTTGTGCCGAGAACGCCCGCTAAAATCAGCGTAGCGCCGCAATGGCATCAACATCCATTCCATGATTTTCCCCCTCTCCAGTCCCAATCGACTGAGGATAAGGGAAAAGATCAGATAATCAAGCTGCCGCTGCCTGACGCGAGGCCTTCTTGCGGTCGTTCGGATCGAGATAGCGTTTACGCAGGCGGATGTTTTTGGGCGTAACTTCAACCAACTCGTCATTGTCGATATAGGCAATGGCCTGTTCCAGCGTCATGACCTTCGGAGTGGTCAGACGAATGGCGTCTTCCTTGCCCGAGACCCGGAAGTTGGTCAGCGCCTTTGACTTCATCGGATTGACATCGAGATCGCCGGGCTTTGCATTTTCGCCGATGATCATACCTTCGTAAACTGGGGTCTGCGCGCCAATGAACAATGTGCCACGTTCTTCGAGCATGTTCAGTGCATAGGCCGCCGTATTGCCGGTGCCGTTCGACACGAGAACGCCAACCGGGCGGCCTTCGATAACGCCTTTGTAATCGCCATATTTTTCAAACAGACGGTTCATCAGGCCGGTGCCGCGCGTGTCGGACAGAAACTCGCCATGATAACCGATCAATCCGCGAGAAGGTGCGGAGAAGGTAATGCGGGTTTTACCGGCGCCGGAAGGACGCTGTTCGGTCAATTCTGCTTTGCGGCGCTGCATTTTGGAAACCACGGTGCTGGCATATTCATCATCAACGTCGATAAGGACGGTTTCATAAGGCTCCTGCCGTTTACCATTTTCTTCGCGATAGAGGACGCGGGGACGGGAAATGCCCAGCTCAAAGCCTTCGCGGCGCATCGTTTCGATCAGCACACCCAGTTGCAATTCGCCGCGGCCAGCGACTTCAAAGCTGTCCTTGTCATCGCTTTCGGTGACCTTGATCGCGACATTGGATTCGGCTTCACGCGCCAGACGGTCGCGGATCACACGGCTGGTGACCTTGTCACCTTCACGGCCGGCAACCGGACTATCGTTCACGGCAAAGCGCATCGAAAGCGTTGGCGGATCAATTGGTTGTGCAGCGATTGGTTCGGAAACAGAAATATCGCATATGGTATTCGAAACAGTCGCTTTGGTCAGGCCGGCGAGCGAAATTATGTCGCCAGCCTTGGCGCTTTCGACGGGGACCCGTTCGAGGCCATTAAATGCCATGATCTTTGTCGCACGACCGGTTTCGACAACTTTGCCGTCCATATCAATCGCGTGGATCGGCATGTTGATGTCGATTCTTCCGCTTTCAACCTTGCCGGTCAGGATGCGTCCAACGAAATTGTCGCGGTCCAGCAAGGTGACAAGAAACTTGAATTCCGCATCCGGATCAACGTCAGGCTCCGGCACATGTTCTATAATCTTGTCGAAGAGGCAAGACAGGTCGCCTTCGCGTACCTCCGGCGTCTCGCCTGCATAGCCATTACGACCGCTGGCATAGAGCGTCGGGAAATCGAGCTGTTCGTCATTGGCGTCGAGGTTGACAAAAAGGTCGAATACTTCGTCCAATACTTCTTCTGCGCGGCCATCGGGACGGTCAATCTTGTTGACCACGACGATTGGCTTCAGGCCAAGCGCAAGAGCCTTGCCGGTCACGAATTTGGTTTGCGGCATCGCGCCTTCTGCACTGTCGACGAGCAGAATCACACCATCGACCATCGACAGGATGCGCTCTACTTCACCACCAAAGTCGGCATGGCCTGGGGTGTCGACAATATTGATCCGCGTGCCCTTCCACTCGACGCTGGTGCATTTTGCAAGAATCGTGATGCCGCGTTCTTTTTCCAGATCGTTCGAATCCATCGCCCGTTCCTCGACACGTTCATTGTCGCGAAATGTGCCGGATTGGCGAAAAAGCTGGTCAACCAGCGTGGTTTTGCCGTGATCAACGTGCGCAATGATTGCGATATTGCGAAGGGACATATCAGATTCTACCGTAAGAAGAGGAAAGGGCGGCCATAAGCACTGCCCCGCTATTGCCGCGCCCTTAGCCTGTTTGGTGCTGCACCGCAACATCAGAAAGCTTGCCAAATCATTCGGGCCCATCCATTTGCTATTGCCAACATGCAAACCCTTCGTCTCATCTTCACCGATAAATTTATCTGGCTGCTCAGCGGTGCGGTCCTGCTGGCGACGCTGGTGCCTGTGCAAGGGGCGGCGAAGGATATCGCCGGGATATTGTTCAATGCCGGAATTTTTGCGGTATTTCTGCTCCATGGCATCCGTCTCGAACGGCATGAAGTGCGCGCCGGGCTTGGCAATATTCGGCTGCAGGGGACGATATTGATCTGGGTGTTTGGTGTGATGCTGACCATCGGCCTGCTATTGTCCAAGGCGGTGGATCAGGTCCTGCCCGCCGATGTTGCGTTGGGCTTTCTGTTTCTGGGCGTGCTGCCATCCACCGTGCAATCGGCAACCAGCTATTGCGCCATCGCCAGAGGAAATGTTGCGGCCTCTGTCGTCGCCAGCGCGTTTATAAATCTTGTCGGGGTGTTTTTGTCGCCATTATTATTCGCGCTGCTCGCCCGTGCTGCCGGTGTCGTCATCACTTCGGAGACGATCATCAAGCTCGCCGCCATATTGGTGTTGCCATTCGTTCTTGGTCAGGTTTTTCAGAAATGGCTACGGCCCTGGGTGATGCAGCACAAGGATCTGACGGGCTGGATCGACCGTGGTGCGATCGCGCTGGCGGTCTATGTATCCTTTTCCGCTGCAATCATCGCCGGAATGTGGAGCCGGGTGAGCGGCGTTGAATTTGTCTGGCTGGCCGCTGCGCTGTTGCTTTGGCTGGGGCTGGCCTTTGGCGGTACCTGGCTGCTGGGTGGCCTTATGGGGTTCGCCCGCAACGATCGAAAGACCCTGTTATTTTCCGGCGCACAGAAGAGTGTGGCGATTGGCGCTCCGCTGGCGGCGATCATCTTCGCGCCCGAGCGTGCGGGGCTGGTGATATTGCCGCTGATATTCTATCATCTCGCGCAGCTGTTCCTGTCCGCGCCGGTCGCCGTGCGATTGGCCGGGGGTCAGGATTAGAGAATCATTGTCCGTTCGTCCTGAGCTTGTCGAAGGACGGGGCGCGGGCGATAGAAGCACTTCGAAAGGCTCAGAGCGAACGGTAAAATCTAAAGTTCCCTTAGCGCCCGCGCCGGTTTGGCGGAGAGCACCGGGATAGAGCCCAGCAAGCCAATTCCCAGGGTAGCAATTGCGCCGATGCCCAGCGTCAGCAGGACGATTCCCCAATCGGGTTGCCAGGTGAATTCGAAAATCTGGGTGATCACGAACCAGCCGGCAAACAGGCCGAGGCCGAGAGCCACCGACGATAATAGAAACGCCAGCAGCGCATATTCGATCGCCTGAACCGACAATATCTGTGCCCGCGTCGCGCCGAGCAGTTTCAGGATCACGCTGTCATAGACCCGGGCCTGACGAGAGGCGGCAATGGCACCGATCAGCACCGCGATGCCGGAGAAGATCGCGATCGACGCGGCCGCAGCAATAGCGGTCGCCATCTGGTCGAGTATATCGTCGATCTGGGAGGCGATTTCCTTGACCTTGACCATCGAGATTGACGGAAATTCTTTGGGTAATATGCTGAGCAACAGGTCTTCCTTGGCCGTATCCAGCTGGATCGTGGCGGCAACATTATGGGGCACGTTGGCGAGCATGCTGGGCGGGAATACCAGCACATAGTTGAAGCCAAAATTGCGCCAGTTGACCTTGCGGAAAGAGGCGACCTTGGCCGAGATTTCAACGCCGAGCAGGCTGACGGTCAGACTGTCGCCGATCTTCAGGCCCAGTGCGGCGCCCTGTTCTTCATCGACCGAGACCAGCGGTGGTCCGTCATAGTCCGCATCCCACCATTTGCCTGCGACGACTTCGCTGCCTTCGGGAATGGTCGCGCTATAGGTGAGTCCGCGATCGCCGCGTAGCACCCAGGCGCCTTCCGGCAGTGTTTCCAGTTCGGACACCCGCTGGCCGCGAAATTCGGTGATTGTCCCGCGCAATGTCGGCACGATGTTGATTTCTGCGTCGCTCGCGGTTTCCGCGACTTTGGCACGGAACGCATCCGCGCGTTCAACCGGGATATCGAGCACGAAAAAGCTCGGAGCGTCGCGCGGAACCGTCGAACGAATTTCATTGGTCAGACTGGTCTGGATCGCCGCCAGCGTCGCGAACAGGGTCAGTCCGAGACCCAGCGCCACCACGAGCTGCCCGGTCTGGGCACCCGGCCGATGAAGGCTGGTTAGCGCGAGGCGCAGTAAGGGATGGTTCGGGCGGGGTGCCTTGCTCGCCAGCCAGCGGATCAGCGCGCCCAATGCCGTCAGCAGCAGCAACATCGCTGCCGCTGCGCCGATGAACGAGGCTGAAAATAGCGGCTCATTGGCGGTGCCCAGGGCAAGCGCGATGATGGCGGTAATCGCCAGACCCACGCCGATCCAGCTTTGGCGATCGATTTGACGCCAGGACCGGCCTTCTCCGCGAATGATTCCCGCTGCCGGGATTGTTTTTGCTCGCGACAAGGGTGGCAGGGCGAAGATGACGGCAATCAGCAATCCATAAAGCGCGCTGACCGCCAGCGGTAGCGGATAGATGGCAAATTCTGGTTTGATCGGCAGGACATCACCCGCGATCTGGATGATCGCCAGCGGAGCCACTGCACCAATCGCGAGACCTAGAGCAATGGCACCTAATGCCACTGTCATGATCTGGAACAGATAGATGCGAAAAATCATCGCGCTGTCTGCGCCGAGTATCTTGAGCGTGGCAATCGCGCCCTGCTTGCCGCGCAAATAGGAAGCCACGCCATTGCCGACGCCGATGCCGGCGATAACCAGAGAGGCGAGGCCGACCAATGTCAGAAACTGTCCCATGCGCTCGATAAAGCGCCGCGTGCTGGGTGCGCCATCGTCGCGCGTCTTGATCTCCCAGGCAGCATTGGGGAATTGCTCGACCAGCCGGTCGCCGATTGTGCCAGGTTCGGCCGCAGCGGGAAGTTTGAGGCGATATTTGCTCTCGAACAGGCTGCCCGGCTGGATCAATCGGGTGGCGCGCAGGCTGTTTAGCGAAGTGATTGCCACGGGACCGAGTGACAGGCCTTCACTGAGCCGGTCGGGCTCTTTGGCAATGACACCGTAAATGGTGAAGCTGGCCTCGCCAAAGGCAATCTTGTCGCCAATTACCAGCGACAGGCGCTGCATCAGGGCAGCGGTTACATAGATTTCGCCAGGTTTCGGTGCCGAAACAACATCACCGTTCTCCAGCGTGAAACTGCCGTAAAGCGGATAAGCGCCATCCACGCCTTTCAGTTCGACCAATTGCGTGTCGCTGCTATCGGGCAAGCGTGCCATCGCCTGCATCCGCAGTGTTTCGGACAGCGTTCCGGCCTGTTTGAGGGCCGCGAGTTCCGCGCTGGTGGCTTCGCGCTGGGCAACCGCGATCTCCAGATCACCGCCCAATATCGCCTGACCGCGATTGGCCAGTTCTTCGGTGATCGCGTTGGTCAGGCTGCCGATTGCCGCCAGTGTGGCAACGCCAAGAAACAGGCAGATGATCAGCAGCCGAAGCCCGACAAATCGTCCGCGCAAATCGCGCCGCGCAATCGTCCATGCCTTGCCGAGGTCAGATCGCATCACGCGGCGCTATCCCGCTCGATCAGCCCATCGCGCAATTCGATGATCCGGTCGCAGCGATTGGCCAGTTCCGGATCATGGGTGATGATCAGCAGTGTCGCCGCCGCGGCTTTCTGGCGATCAAACAGCAGGGTGATGATTTTCTCGCCGGTGGTGCCATCAAGATTGCCGGTGGGTTCGTCAGCGAAGATGATCGTCGGTCGTGACGCCATCGCCCGGGCTATCGCCACGCGTTGCTGCTCGCCGCCGGAAAGCTGTCCGGGATGGTGGTGCATTCGCCCGGAGAGGCCGACTCTCTCCAGCGCTTCGACGGCGCGCCCGCGGCGCTGGCGCGCCGAGGTTTGTTTCGAGTAGAGCAGCGGCAGCTCGACGTTTTCCAACGCACTGGTCCGCGCGAGCAGGTTGAAGTTCTGGAACACGAAGCCGATCTTCCGGTTCCGCAGCTT